>NZ_JBSMTP010000005.1:0-131839 GCF_053758945.1 Gemella parahaemolysans | reverse complement strand
CGGACGGAACAGTAACAGTACCAAACGACAAATTACCAGAAGCGAAAACAAATGAAACGCCAAAAGTAAAAGAAGATGGAAAACTACCGAAAGCAGGAAACGAAGTAGAAGTACCAGCGAAACTAGTTGGAACACCGGGAGTAGATGAAGAAGGAAACCCAATCACGCCACCAGTTGTAGAAGTACCAGAGTACACAGGAGCAATTGGAACACCAGGAGTAGATGAAGAAGGAAACCTAATCACACCACCAGTTGTAGAAGTACCAGAGTACACAGGAGCAATTGGAACACCAGGAGTAGATGAAGAAGGAAACCCAATCATACCACCAGTTGTAGAAGTACCAGAGTACACAGGAGCAATTGGAACACCGGGAGTAGATGAAGAAGGAAACCTAATCACACCACCAGTTGTAGAAGTACCAGAGTACACAGGAACAATTGAAACACCGGGAGTAGATGAAGAAGGAAACCCAATCATGCCACCAGTTGTAGAAGTACCAGAGTACACAGGAGCAATTGGAACACCGGGAGTAGATGAAGAAGGAAACCCAATCACGCCACCAGTTGTAGAAGTACCAGAGTACACAGGAGCAATTGGAACACCGGGAGTAGATGAAGAAGGAAACCTAATCACACCACCAGTTGTAGAAGTACCAGAGTACACAGGAGCAATTGGAACACCGGGAGTAGATGAAGAAGGAAACCTAATCACACCACCAGTTGTAGAAGTACCAGAGTACACAGGAACAATTGGTACACCAGGAGTAGACGAGAATGGAAACTTAATCACACCACCAGTTGTAGAAGTACCAGAGTACACAGGAACAATTGGAACACCAGGAGTAGATGAAGAAGGAAACCAAATCATTCCACCAGTTGTAGAAGTACCAGAGTATACTGGAACTATTGGTTCAACAGGAGTAGATGAGAATGGAAACTTAATCACACCACCAGTTGTAGAAGTTCCAGAGTACACAGGAACAATATCTACACCAGGAGTAGATGAGAATGGAAACTTAATCATACCACCAGTTGTAGAAGTTCCAGAATACACAGGAACAATTGGTACACCAGGAGTAGACGAGAATGGAAACTTAATCACACCACCAGTTGTTGAAGTACCAGACTTCAAAGATGGTGTAAATGGTGAACTTCCAGATCCAGCAGAATTACCAAAAGTTCAGTTAATTATCACTAAATGGACTAATGAGGATGGTAAAGAGCTTAAAGCGGCTGATGCGAAAGCTCCAGCAGTTTTAGGTGAAGCTAATGAAGCATTAGAAGCTGGAGAAATCGAAGGATACGAATTCGTAAGAACAGAAACTAAAGATGATGTTGTAACGCATATCTTTAGAAAAGTTACTCCAACTAAACCAACAAAACCAGCAGATAACGGAGAAGAGCAAGGTGGAGATAACAAACCACAACCAACTCCAACTGCTAAAGTAGAAAAAGCTACAAAACGTCTAGCAAATACTGGTGAAGCTGAAACTAATACAGGGTTAGCAGGTTTAGGATTAGCTGTACTAGGAAGTTTATTAGCTGTTGCTAAAAGACGTAAAAAAGATGAAGAATAGTAATTACTAAATCATCGATAATAAATTTTTGAAATTATCTGTTTAGATAACTGAAGAAAACAAGAAATCCAAGAATGAATCAAAATGTTCATTTCTTGGATTTTTTGTCTGTATACTAAATTTGGGAGATGGGAAGAAATCCCAGCTGTGAATTTGATGAAAAGAGATAAGAGATTTTCTAGTAAGTATATTAGTATCAAATTATTTCTTTATTATATGTTTTATTACGTGTCTGACTACTAAAAAATGCTGTTTTATGCTAAAATTATATATGTTATAAATACATGGAAGAAATAAAGAGAAAGGAACTTTTGAGATGAAATATACTCCAATGATAGAACAATATCTGAAGATAAAAAAAGATTATCAAGATACGTTTGTATTTTACCGTCTTGGTGATTTTTATGAGATGTTCTTTGAAGATGCGACTAGAGCGTCAAAAATATTAGAAATAACTTTAACTGCTCGTGATGGAGGAGCTGAAAAAATTCCTATGTGTGGAGTTCCATTTCACTCATCAGCAGCTTACATTGATACTTTAGTTAATAACGGATATAAAGTAGCGATATGTGAACAAGTTTCTGAACCTGGTCAAGGGAAAATTGTAGAGCGTAAGGTAGTTCAGGTAATCACACCAGGGACTTATATGAACTACAAAAACTACGATGAGAATAATTACCTAGGTAGTGCATATGTAAAGGATAATAATATCTACTTCGCGTTTTGTGACATTATGACAGGAGATAGCCGTTGTACTGTTCTTAAAAACATGACTGACCTTCAGGATGAAGTACTTAAGAATAACATTAAGGAAGTAATTAGCATAAAAGATCAAGAGTTGGATATTAGTGCTTATATTACTGAAGTTGATTTAAATAAGGAGATTACTAAGGAGAAAACAAGTAATATTACTGATAGTAATCTTCGTATTGCATGTGATGTTCTTTTAGATTATATAGAAAAAACTCAAAATAAAGATATTTCGAGCTTAAAAGATTTTGAAGTATATTTCAAAGATAAGTTTGTTTATATGACGAACTACTCGTTAAAAAACTTAGAAGTTACTCAAAACATGGCTAACGGAGGAAAAAAAGGTTCTCTTCTTAGCATTGTGGATAAAACATCAACAGCTGCGGGTTCAAGAAAACTTAAAAAATGGTTAGAAAATCCATTACTAGATTTTAAAGAAATTAAAAAACGTCAGGAAATCGTAGAAGATTTTACTAAACATTATTTTGAAAAAGCTGATGTGAAAACTAGTTTGAAAGAAGTATATGACCTTGAGAGAATCTCTACAAAAGTTTCTTATAATATTGTAAGTCCTAAGGAATTATTAAATCTAAAGAAAACATTGGCTCAAATACCAGAAATTAAGAAATTGTTATTAGGATTTGAATCTAATAAATTAAAAGATATTGCAGAGAATATCGATGAATTAACAGATTTATACGACTATCTTGAAGCGACAATTCACGAGGATGCTGGTCAAACAGTTAAAGATGGAAATGTAATTAAATTAGGTTTTAATGAAGAATTAGATAGTTATAAAAATGCTAGTAAAAACGGGAATAGAATATTATTAGAAATCGAAGAACGTGAAAAAGAGAGAACTGGGGTTAAAAATCTAAAAGTTGGATACAATAAGATTTTCGGTTACTTTATCGAGGTGTCTAAAGTGGGGCTTAAGACTATAGATCCAACAGAACTAGGTTATCATAGGAAACAAACACTTTCCAATTGTGAGAGATTCGTATCTGAAGAACTGAAAAAAGTTGAAGAACATATCGTAAACTCTAGGACAAAAATTGAAGAGTTAGAATTACAACTATTCCAAGAAGTTAAGACGAAGATTCATAATTATATAGTAAGATTACAGAGAGTTGCGAATACTCTAAGTGATATTGATGTGTTTGTTTCATTGTCTGATGTAGCGGAAGAATATGGTTATGTAAAACCTGAATTCAATGATAATAATATTATTGATATTGTTGATGGTCGCCACCCGATTGTCGAAAGAAATGTGAGTGCTGATAGTTATATTAGTAATGATTGCAAAGTAGATAAAGATAATAATATCTTGCTTATTACAGGACCGAATATGTCTGGTAAATCTACTTATATGAGACAACTTGCTCTAATAGTGATTCTTGCACAAATTGGATCTTTCGTTCCAGCGACTTCTGCGAATCTACCAATCTTCGATAAAATATTTACGAGAATAGGTGCGAGTGATGATCTGGCTGGTGGTAAATCAACGTTTATGGTTGAGATGATTGAAGCGAAGAATGCTTTAGTCGAATCTACTGCAAATTCATTATTAATTTTTGATGAAATTGGTCGTGGAACATCGACATATGATGGTATTGCCTTAGCTCAATCGATATTAGAATACATTAATAATACTATCAAATGTAAAACATTATTCTCAACTCACTATCATGAGCTTACAAAATTGGAAAATATTACCCAGGGAATAAAAAATATCCACGTTTCTGCGAAAGAAGATCATGGAAAGCTAATTTTCTTATATAAAATTAATGAAGGACCTATCGAGAAGAGTTATGGTATACATGTTGCTCAACTTGCTCATCTACCAGAAGATGTTATTGTAGGTGCTAATAAAATCCTAAGAGAATTAGAAAGTGGTAATAAAGGTAGTGAAGATCTAGTAGATAATGCTAGATATAACAAAGTGTTATTAAGTGATGTTTCATCATCAGAATCTGAAGAAAAACTAAGAGAAAAAATACATCAAGAACTAGAAAAAGAATACAGTAGCAGAGTAGTTAAAGAAGATGTTGTAAAAGTAGACGAAGAAGTTTTAAGAGCACAACTCCGTCAAGAACTAGAAAAAGAACTTAAAGAAGAATTAGAGAAAACTATTAGAAAACAACTAAAAGCTGAAGAGAAATCGAAGAAAAATTATGCAAAATTACAATTAGATTTCGATAGTGATAATGATAAATTTGATGAAATCAAAAAGCAATTAGAAAGTGTAAACTTCTTAGAAACAACTCCAATGCAGGCATTTAATCTTCTTTATGAATTACAACGAAAAATAAGTGAGGATGTGAAATAAATTAAATGGGAAAAATAAATATATTATCTGCAGAATTATCAAATAAAATAGCAGCAGGAGAAGTTGTCGAAAGACCTTCTTCTGTTGTTAAAGAGCTTGTGGAAAACTCTATCGATGCAGGAAGTACTAATATCAAAATTATAATTAAAGAATTTGGTATCCAACAAATTAGAATTATTGATAATGGTAGTGGTATTTCTAATGATGATTTGGCACGTGCGTTTTTACGTCATGCGACTAGTAAAATAAGTGCTGACTATGATTTATTTCATATAGAAACGCTAGGCTTTAGAGGAGAGGCATTAGCGAGTATTTCATCAGTAAGTAAAGTAGTAATTAAGAGTTGTGCAGGAGAAGCACAAGGGAAAATGTTAGTTCTTGAAGGTGGAAAAGTAGTTTCTGAGGAATACTATGCACCTATTAAGGGGACTGATTTAAGTGTAGAGAATTTATTTTATAATACACCAGCAAGGTTGAAATATCTGCGCAATCCGCATACAGAACAAGCAAATATTACTAATATTATTCATAAGTTCGCTCTATCTTATCCTAATGTAGCTTTCGAACTACATGTAGATGGAAAGATTACTTTTAAAACTTATGGTGATAGTGATGTTCATAAGATTTTATCTAAAATCTATAATATGGGTGTTGCTAGAAATATGATTGAATTTAGCGGTAATAACGATGATTACAAAGTATTTGGTTATATTTCTGTTCCTGAAGAGACGAGAGCTAGTAAGAATTATATAAATATTTTCATCAATGGTCGTTATATTAAAAATTATGGAATTCAAAATGCTATAATTGATGCTTACGGAACGCTATTAATGATTAATAGGTATCCTTTATGTGTAATTAATATCGAGATGGATCCAATTTTATTAGACGTAAATGTGCATCCAACTAAGCAAGAAGTGAGATTATCGAAAGAAGCGGAGTTAATACGTTTAATCAAAGAGGTTATCGCTGAAAGATTAAGTAATTATACATATATTCCACAAGGTATGAATAATGTTCTTACTAAAAAAGAAAAAGCGAAAATCGAAAAAATAAATTTCTTAGATGAACTGGATAATAAATTTGGAGATGTAGAAGACAAGAATATTTTTTCAGAAGAGAAAAAAGAACCTGAGGTTGATTTAGAAGTTGAACTTAGTTTCCCTGATACTCAAGAAGAAGTAGTAAGTCATGTTATTCAAGAAGATGAACTTCTTTTTGGAGGAGACTTGTTAACTAATTCTCGTGAAGAAAAAACTCCAGTACAAAGTAAAGAAAACACGTTTAATCAAAGAAGTAAAACTCAGAGAATTAAGAGTGATTTACCGGATTTAAGTTATAGTTCACATCCTCGTGATAATAGAAATAAGTTTGGTGATAAACCTACTAAAAAAGAGATAGAGAACTTCATGAATTTCTCTAAAAAAGAAGATAACGCAAGTTATGATGATCGTACAGAAAAAGTAGTTTCTAATGTAGTAAAAGATGATAGTCATTTTAATGAAATCAAAGATGCGAAAATTGTTCAAGATGATGATACAAAGGTTCGTACGCTACCTGATTTAAAAGTATTGGCACAAATCTTTAAAACATATATCTTATCAGAGGCTGACAATAAGTTATTCCTTATAGATCAGCATGCTGCTGCAGAAAGATATAATTATGAGAAATTACAACGTGAATTTATTGAAAGAAAGAATTATAAAAAACAGATGTTAATACCGCTTATGTTTGATTTTTCTGTAGAAGAAGCGGCTGAGGTTCGTAATAATTTAGAAAAATTTGAAGAACTTGGTATTGTTTTTGAGGAGTTTGGAGATAATTCTTATGTTGTTCGTGAATTTCCTGGTTGGATAGAAGAAGATGAAGAGCAAATGATAAAAATTATTGTTGAGAAGGTTCTTAGAAACAACAATATAACTTTCAACGAATTAAGAAATGATGCAATTGCTATGGCAAGCTGTAAAATGTCTATAAAAGCAAATCAAGTTCTTACAGATTTTGAGATGAATAAGGTTATTAGTGATCTTTATGAATGCAAGAATCCATTTACGTGTCCACATGGACGACCGATAATTACAAAAATGGAGAAGAAAGATTTAGAAAAAATGTTTAAGCGTATAGTGTAGGAGGTAAGATGGAAAAAATACCTTTAATAGCGATAGTCGGACCAACTGCAGTTGGGAAAACGTCACTTAGTATAGAACTTGCAAAAGAGTTCGACTGTGAAATAATCTCTATAGATAGTGTTCAAATTTATAAAAAATTTGATATAGGTTCTGCAAAGGTGAAAAAAGAAGAAATGGATGGGATAGTTCATCATCTGATAGATGAACTAGAACCTACTGATACATGTTCTGTCTATGATTTTCAAAAACTTGCACGTAAGAAAATTGAAGAAATATATGCTCGAGGGAAGATGCCTTTATTAATCGGTGGAACTGGTTTTTATATGAATGCTGTTCTAAATAATTATGAGTTTACTGATTTAGAGGAAAAAACTTATGATATTGATGTCGATATGGCAAGAGAATATCTAAAAGTGAATTATCCAGATACCTATAATGCGATTGACCTAGAAAATCATCGTCGTGTAATTAATGCATATAATTATGTGATGAATGAAAAGAAATCTGTAACGGCAAATAACAATGGAGATACCGTTCTAGATTGTTATAATCCATTTTTAATAGTTCTTAATACCGATAGAGAAGTTCTATACAATCGAATTAATAAGCGTGTTGAATTGATGTTTGAAGAAGGGCTTGAGCAGGAAGTTAAAGAAATTATAGAAGAATATGGTCTAGAACTGCAAGCTCTAGGAGCAATAGGGTATAAGGAGATGATTCCGTATCTTAATGGTAATGTTTCTAAAGAAGACACTATTGCAGATATTTCTCAGAATTCACGCCGTTATGCAAAACGTCAGTTAACATGGTTCAGAAACAAAATGGATGGAACTTGGTACGATACCGCCAATGATGGACTTTTGGCAGACGTTACAAAAGACATCAAAGGAAAATTTAGGGAGTGACTCAAAAATCGTGATTTCTGGAAACAAGATTTTGTCGAGTCACCCCCGCACAGTTTATTAGATATCTAAAAAGCTTTTATAAAGCGAATTTAGATATCAATAAACCACTGCGTCTATGAGTTTTCTTGTAATTTTATTAAAAATCTAGAACGTTTAGAGCAACCTCTTTTTTAAAATTTATAACAAGATATAATTTATTATATAATAGATTGAACTCTAATTGTGAGAAGATATATTATGAAATTTTAAAATATTTCAAGAGGTTTTCTAATTTAACTAGAGTTTTTATTCGTTATGTGCTAAACTAGTAATACTAAAGATTCTCAGTAAATAGGAGGAGAAGATGAATTCATTTAAATATCTTAAGCCGAAGTTATTTAGTGTAATGAAAAATTATACAAAGGAACAATGCTTAAAAGATATAATTGCTGGTTTGATAGTAGCTGTTATAGCATTGCCTTTATCAATTGCTTTGGCAATTGCATCTGGGGTTAATCCAGAACAAGGTCTTTATACTGCGATTATAGCAGGTTTTTTTATTTCATTTTTAGGTGGAAGTAGGGTTCAAATTGGTGGGCCTACAGCTGCTTTTGTTGTTATTATATATGGAATTATAGCTGAACATGGAATTGCAGGATTAACTGTAGCAACCCTTATGGCAGGAGTTATGTTAATTCTAATGGGGTTATTTCATTTTGGGGACTTAATCAAATTTATTCCTAAAACAATTACTATTGGTTTCACATTAGGGATTGCTATGGGAATAGTAGTCGGTCAGGTGAAAGATTTCCTAGGATTAAGTATGGGAGCAGTTCCAGCGGAGTTTGTTGGAAAATTAGTAGCTTACGGGCATAATATAAAAAGTATTAGTTTTGTCACTTTAGCGATAGGATTACTTGCCATACTAATTCAAATATTTTGGCCAAAGGTATCGAAGAAAATACCGGGTTCTTTAATCGCAATACTAGTTACAACATTTTTAGTAGCTATTTTCAAATTACCGGTTAAAACTATTGGTGATCTATATACGATTAAAGCAGGGCTTCCTAGCTTTACAATGCCTACAATTTCATTTTCACTAATTAGAGAGATGATTTTACCGGCATTTACAATCGCAATATTAGCCGCTATAGAATCGCTATTATCTGCTGTAGTATCTGATGGTATGACAGGAAGCAAGCATAAATCTAATGCAGAATTAGTAGCCCAAGGTGTAGGGAACTTTATGTCGGCACTTTTTGGAGGGATACCTGCAACAGGCGCAATTGCGAGAACAGCAGCTAACGTAAAAAATGGTGGTAGAACACCGGTATCTGGAATGGTACACGCATTTACTTTATTACTAATATTATTATTTTTAATGCCATATGCATCGTATATTCCGATGAGTTGCTTGGCTGCGATATTAATAATTGTAGGGTATAATATGAGTGGTTGGCGTATTTGTGTGCGAATGTTAAAGACTGCACCGAAAAGTGATATAGCGGTATTAATTATTACTTTCTTGTTAACATTATTCTTCGATTTAGTAATCGCGATAGAGTTCGGTATGGTATTAGCCGCGTTCTTATTCTTAAAACGTATGGCAGATATTGCAGAAGTAAGACAATGGGCATACAAAGGCTCATCTGATGATGATAAGTTATCTGAAGAAGTTGATTTAAAATATGTCCCTGATAATACTATAGTTTATGAAATTTTTGGAGCTTTATTCTTCGGAGCAGCAAATGTATTTACTAACTTTGAACATGGAGAAGGAAAAAATGTTTTAATTATAAGAATGCGTAATGTTCCAGCTATGGATATTTCGGGATTAGAAGTACTAGAAGAAATATTGGAGACTTGTAAAAAACGTGGTTTGACATTAATACTTTCGCACGTAAATGAACAGCCATATCATGTTATGGAAAAGGCTGGATTTATAGAAAAAATGGGTAAAGAAAATATATGTGAGAATATCGATGTATCTTTAGAAAGAGCGGAGAAGTTAGGACAACAATAGATTTAGGTAAATTTTAATTACAGTCTAAAGTTCACCTAAGGTACGAGATATATAATATAAACATAACAAAACTTAATAATATTTTTTTTCATAATATATGGGGCTGATTATTTTATCGGCCCCTTTCTCCATTCTAAGTTGTATATATGGGTAATTTTTTGTACAGGTAGTGTAATATAATAAATTTAAATGGAGGTGAATATTATGAATTCAGAAATTTTATTAGAAGTATTTTCGATGATATTCTGTATTTTTTATTTGATAGTATGTGGAATATCTAGAGAGATAATTAAAAAAGAGAAAATACTTTTAACAAAGTTATCAGATGAAGAGATAGAGTATTTTAGTACTAAGAAGACCAATACGAAAATATTCTGGATGGTAAATCTAGGGACAGCTATTCTGTGTTGTATCTATCTATTTATCTCAATTATAAATAAAGGACTACTGATAGGAGTCTTTGGAGAAACATTAAATAAAGTAATAAATTCTATTATTATTGTTATTATTTTATTACCATATTTATTGGAACGTATCAATGTTATTCGTTGTTATAACAAGATAAAACAAAGGATAGAGGTCAAATAGGCGTTAATATTGTTAAATATGAATTTAATAAAATTTTAAGACAATTGGTAAAATATTTATCGATTGTCTATTTTCATGAAAACTAAATTATTGACAATTGTAAACTATAGAGGTAGAATGAACTCATTAGTATTTAAAAAATCACTAATAAGTTTTTTAATAAGATAATAGTCAAAAGATTTTACTGATTTGGAATTGCTTTTCATTATTCATAAAAATGAAGAATAAATGTAAAAACAAAAAATACCTTTGAAATTTTAAGATAAAGTGTATGTCCATAGTATTATCACTGATAATACTTGTGACTTTAGGTAGGGAGTGAAAATAAGTGAATAGTCTATTAAAATACTCAAGCATGTTTTCTAGAAAAAAATATGAAAACAACTCATTATATGAGTACTATGCTAGAAAAAATGGTTTGCAAGGTAAATCGCTATTAATCTTAACCTGTCTTTATTATACAAAGGATGGAATAACTCAAAATACTATTTGTGAAAAAACATATTCTACGAAACAAGTAGTTAGTGCAGCAATGAAAACTTTTAAGGAAAAAGGATATATTTATTTTGAGGAACAAGAAAAAGATAGGCGAGAGAAAATAGTTAGACTGACAGAAAAAGGTTACTTATATGCATCGAAAATTTTGGATCCTCTAAGAGAGGCTGAAGAAAAAGCAATAGGACAACTTTCAAATGATCAACAAAAACTATTTATAGAATACTATACAATCTTTAATGATAATATGAAGAAAAATATTGAAAAACTAGTATTGAAAGGAGAAATATAATATGATTAAATATAATAATGTTTCATTATGTTGTTCCACAAATGGGTTAATACTTGATGGATTGAATTTTGAAATACAAGAAGGAGAGTTTTTTGTTCTAGTTGGACCTAGTGGAAGTGGAAAAACAACAACATTAAAATTAATAAATAGGTTAATAGAACAAACTGAGGGTGATATTCATTTTGAAGATAAGAGATTGAAAGACTATGATTTAAGGGAATTAAGACTTAAAACTGGATATGTTCTTCAACAAATTGCACTGTTTCCGAATCTTACGGTTGCAGAAAATATTGCGCTAATTCCAGAAATGAAAAACTTTGATAAAAAGGAAATTAAAGAAAAAACAGAAGATTTACTAAGAAAAGTAGGATTGGATCCTAAGCATTATATGAATCGTCTTCCTAAAGAACTTTCTGGAGGAGAGAAACAGAGAGTTGGAATATTGCGAGCGATAATTGCTAATCCTAAAATTTTACTGATGGATGAACCATTTTCGGCACTAGACCCACTTAGTAAAGTTCAATTACAGGATTTAATAAAAACTTTGCACAATGAATATAAAATGACGACGGTTTTTGTAACTCACGATATGGATGAAGCGATGAAACTTGCTGATAGAATTTGTGTTTTAAAAGAAGGTAAGGTGGTTCAAATTGCTACACCAGAAGTACTAAAAGAAAATCCTGCGGATGACTTTGTTCGTGAATTTTTTGCAAGGGGGAATAAATAATGAATTTAGTAAGTACATTTTTAGAAAGAAAGAGCGATTGGATAACTGGCTTATATGAACATCTTCAAATTTCATTATTATCACTTATTATTGCAATTTTTATAGCAGTTCCGTTAGGGATAATTATTTCGGGGAATAAAAAGACAAGTGAATGGTTCTTACAAATTACGGGTATCTTCCAAACTATTCCTTCTCTTGCATTACTAGGTTTATTTATTCCGTTTACGGGTATAGGGACATTACCAGCAGTCGTGGCATTGGTAATTTATGCAATATTTCCAATATTACAAAGTACGATTACTGGATTATCGGAGATTGATCCATCGTTAGAAGAAGCTGCAACAGCCTTTGGTATGACAAAACTAGAGAAGTTGAAAAAATTTAAACTTGCACTTGCTATGCCAATACTTATGAGTGGTGTGAGAACTGCGAGTATTATGATAATTGGTACAGCAACTCTTGCCGCTTTAATAGGAGCAGGTGGATTAGGTTCATTTATTTTACTAGGAATAGATAGAAATAACTCAGCGTTAATTTTAATTGGAGCTATTTCATCTGCAATATTAGCGATTCTATTTGGGTTATTAATTAAATTTTTACAAGATAAAAAGCCTAAAACAATTTTAGCTTCATTACTTGCAGCTGTAGTGGCTTTAACTATCAGCTTCCTTCCAGTTGGAAAAATATCTAATGATAAACTAATAATAGCTGGAAAAATAGGAGCTGAGCCTGAGATATTAATTAATATGTATAAACTTTTAATAGAAGATGAGACTAATATTGATGTTGAGGTTAAACCTAATTTTGGTAAAACAAGTTTCTTATACGAGGCGTTAAAAGGTAAAAGTATTGACATTTATCCAGAATTTACAGGTACAGTTACTACAACATTATTAAAAACACCTCAGACTGTTGCTTCTAATGATCCTGATGAGGTTTATGAGGTTGCTAAAAATAAAATTTTTGAACAAGATAGTCTTGTGTACCTAAAACCTACAAAATTCCAAGATACTTATGCTTTAGCCGTAACAGAAGATTTTGCAAATAAAAATAAATTAAATAATATTTCAGACATAAAATTAGTAGAAAATTCTTCAAAAGTTGGATTCTCATTGGAATTTAATGATAGAGAAGATGGTGGTATAGGACTTAAAAATCTTTATCACTTAAATTTAAATGTTAAAACTATGGAAATAGCGTTAAAATATCAAGCTATTTCAAATGGTGATGTAAATATTATCGATGTATTCTCAACGGATAGTAAAATAATAACTAATAAGCTTAAATTATTAAATGATGATAGACATTTATTCCCACCATATCAAGGAGCACCGTTGTTAAGAGAAGAGACGTTGAAAAAACATCCTGAACTTGAAAAAATCTTAAATAAACTTTCTGGAAAAATAACAGAAAAAGAAATGACGGAAATGAACTACAAAGTAGATATTGAAGGTAAACCTGCTTATGATGTAGCAAAAGAATACCTACAAAAAGAAGGATTAATAAAAAAATAATCTAGTATCTATAACAAAAATAAGATGAGAAATTCCCAAGCCTTATGCTTTGGGAATTTTTTCTTTCTAACATTTCCTTTTTTATATGATTTTTGATAAAATTAAAGGTAAGAGTTTTTTAGCAAGGAATGTAGAAAGTAGGTGTAAATTTGCAAGTTACAAATATAACAAAGCTAAAAGTTAAGTATAAAATAGATTTAGAAAATGGTAAACATTTTTATGTTTCTGAAAATACGATTATTAAATATGGACTTATAAAAAAAATAGATTTATCAAAAGAGCAATTAAAAGAAATCATAGCTCATGAAAGTATCGAAAGTGCCTATAGTAAAGCAGTACATTATTTACAATTTGGTCTAAGAACAAAGCAGGATATAAGAGAATATCTTCAGAAGAAAGAGATTGCTGATAATGTCATTAATGATGCGATAGAGAAATTAATAGAAATCGGTTATTTGAATGATAATCACTATGTAGAAGCTGCAGTAACAGATTATTTTAATCTTAATCTAAAAGGACCTTATTGGATACAAAGAAAATTATTAGAAAAAGGCTTGGATAAAGACGTTATTGAAGAAAATATTGCGAAGATTTGTACTGAAGAAGCAATGATTGAAATGCTCTATAAAATTATTGAACGTGAGTATAAAGTAAGGAGAGAAACGAAAAATAAAAAAGTTCAAAAAATAACACAAAAACTTTATACAAATGGCTTTACATCTGATATAATAAGAAAGGTGTTTGACATATTTTTCGAAGACTATGAAGACGAGAATGAAGATGAAATATTAGATGAGCATTTTAAAAGGGCTTATCAAAGTTATAGTCGCAGATATGAAGGATATGCGCTTAAACAAAAGCTGATTGAAAAGCTAATAAGGGATGGTTTTTCGTATTATACAGCTAAAGACTACGTAGAAAAACAAGATTTGTAAAGGAAGAATAAAATGGATAAAAGAAATGAAAGGCAAAAGAAAATAAGGAACTTTTCTATAATTGCACATATTGACCACGGGAAATCGACTCTTGCGGACAGAATTTTAGAAAAAACAAAGGCGTTAGAACAACGTGAAATGAAAGCACAACTTCTTGATTCAATGGATATTGAGCGTGAAAGAGGTATTACAATTAAACTTAATGCAGTTCAATTACAATATACCGCTAAAAATGGAGAAGAGTATATTTTCCACTTAATAGATACACCGGGACACGTAGACTTCACTTATGAAGTATCACGTTCTCTTGCAGCATGTGAAGGTGCTATTTTAGTAGTTGATGCTGCTCAAGGTATTGAAGCCCAAACTTTAGCTAACGTATACTTAGCATTAGACAATAATTTAGAAATTATTCCAATTATCAACAAAATCGACTTACCTGCAGCTGATCCTGAAAAAGTTAAGACTGAGATTGAAGATGTAATTGGATTACCAACAGATGATATCGTACTAGCTTCTGCTAAAGCGGGTATTGGTATTGATGAAATCTTAGAACAAATCGTAGAATATGTTCCAGCTCCATCTGGTGATGCTGCTGAACCACTTCAAGCGTTAATCTTTGACTCATTATACGATGCGTATAGAGGAGTTATCGTTTCAGTACGTATTAAGAACGGAACTGTGAAAGCTGGAGATAAGATTAAGATGATGGCTACTGGTGGTGTGTTCGAGGTTACTGAAGTTGGTATTCACACACCTAAAGAGAAAATCGTTGATGAACTTACTGCAGGGGATGTAGGATTTATCTGTGCATCTATTAAAAATGTAAGTGAAACTCGTGTGGGGGATACAATCACATTAGCTAATAATCCTGCTAAAGAAGCATTACCTGGATATAGAAAATTAAATCCAATGGTATTCTGTGGATTATACCCAATCGATTCATCAAAATATAATGATTTACGTGAAGCATTAGAAAAATTAGAACTTAATGACTCAGCTTTACAATATGAAGCAGAAACGTCACAAGCGCTTGGATTCGGATTTAGATGTGGGTTCTTAGGAATGTTACACATGGAAATCATCCAAGAGCGTATTGAACGTGAATTTAACATTGATATCATTGCTACTGCACCGTCAGTTATATACAAAGTTGAAAAAACTGATGGAACTATGGTAGATGTATCAAATCCATCAGAGATGCCAGATCCACAAAAAATCAATAAGATTACTGAGCCATTTGTTAAGGCGAGTATTATGGTACCAAATGACTATGTGGGTGCTGTTATGGATCTTTGTCAGAAGAAACGTGGTATCTTCTTAAATATGGAATATATCGATGATACAAGAGTTAATATTACTTATGATATACCTTTATCAGAAATTGTCTTTGATTTCTTCGATCAACTTAAATCTAATACAAAAGGATATGCATCATTTGATTATGAATTAACTGGATATAAAGATAGTAACCTTGTTAAGATGGATATTCTATTAAATGGTGAACAAGTCGATGCTTTAAGTTTCATTGTTCACAGAGAATTTGCTTACCAACGTGGTAAAGTTATTGTAGAAAAACTTAAAAAACTTATTCCAAAACAACAATTCGAAATTCCTATCCAAGCTGCAATTGGAAATAAAATTATCTCTCGTGAAACTATTAAAGCAATGCGTAAAAACGTTCTTGCTAAATGTTACGGAGGGGATATCAGTAGGAAACGTAAACTATTAGAGAAACAGAAAAAAGGTAAAGAGAGAATGAAAGCTGTTGGTAGCGTAGAAGTTCCTCAAGATGCCTTTATGGCTGTTCTGAAAATGGATGAAGAATAATGAAAAGTTATCCACGCGGAGTATATATTCATATTCCATTTTGTAAGTATATTTGTTCATACTGTGATTTCAATAAGTTTTATATACAAAGACAACCTGTCGATAAGTATATAGATTGCTTAATTAAAGAAATCGAGAGTATGGAAAACATTCAAAATGTTGAAACTATTTATATTGGTGGTGGAACACCGAGTGCATTGAGTGATGAGCAACTTCATCGTTTACTAACTGCATTAAGAAATAAAATTCCACAACAACTGCGTGAATTTACTTTTGAAGCTAACCCTGAGGATCTTGTTGATTCTCGGGTTGCTTTGGTAAAGGGCTACGGAGTTGATAGAATTAGTATGGGGGTTCAGACTTTTAATAATGAGTTGTTAAAAATTCTTGGACGAGGACATGTTGCTGATGATGTAGATATGGCGATTGCTAATTGTAAAAAACATGGGATTGAGGATATTAATGTAGATTTAATGTTTTCACTACCGAAGCAAACTATGGATGACCTATATGACAGTATGAAGAAGGTTGCAGAGTATAATATTAGTCATATTTCATGCTATTCATTGATTTTGGAACAAAAGACTAAGCTTTATAATCAGGTGAGAGATAAGAAAGTTACATTGCCTTCGAATGAAACAGAAGAGAAAATGTACAATGAGGTCATTAATTTCTTAACAGAAAATGGTTATGAACAGTATGAAATCAGTAATTTTGCTAGACCTGGTCATGAGAGTGTTCATAATAGCAGCTACTGGAAGAACATAGAGTATTATGGTCTTGGAGCAGGAGCGCATGGTTATATTGATGGAGTACGTTATGCTAATCAAGGAGCATTAAAATTCTATATAGACAGTATGTTAGAGAAGGGACATGCTAGACGTGAAGAAAATATAATAACACCTAAGGAGAGAATCGAAGAGGAAATGTTCTTAGGACTACGCCTTTTAAAAGGTGTGGATTTAGATATTTTTGAAGAAAAATATGGAAAAAGAGCTGAAGAAATCTTCAAAGGTGTGATTGATAAAAACATAAGAGAAGGGTACTTAGAGATTGAAGGTAATAAACTGCGTTTGACTAGAAAAGGACTATTCTATGGAAATGATGTATTCTCTGAGTTTTTATTGGATTAATAACGTATTTTAATAATGAGAATAATTTTATGGGGGAGACTTGAATAATTTAAGTAAAATTATTGAGTTTCTCCTAATAAAAGAAAGGAGAACTATTATGGAGCGAACATATATAGAAAGATTACTTAATAATTTGAATGAAGAGTATGGTTTTAATTTGAAATTCAGCGAAAATTTTAAAAATGCATTTTCTCATTCGTCTTATACAAATGAGAAAAGAATCGCGAAGCATTTGAATTATGAGCGTCTAGAATTTTTAGGAGATGCTGTTGTTGAACTTACAACAAGTGAATTTTTATTTAAGAAATTTTCTGAGCTTCCTGAAGGTGAGCTAACTAAATTACGTGCATCTATTGTTTGTGAAAAAACATTGGTTAAATATGCTTTGCAACTTGGTTTAGATAAATGTATCTATCTAGGAAAAGGGGAAGAAAAGATGGGTGGAAGAAGTCGATCAGCTTTACTTGCTGATATTTTTGAATCTTTCACAGGAGCGATGTACCTAGAGTCAAATCTTGAAGTTGTAAAAACTTTCTTAAATAATACATTATTTACAGAAGTTCAAGATCTTGAATATCATAGTTTTGTAGATTATAAAACTATATTACAAGAGTATATTTCGAAAATTAAATTTGGTGAAATCGAGTATATAATACTTGATTCTAGTGGACCATCACATTCAAAAACTTTTACAAGTGCTGTTATAATTGATGAAAAACAATATGGGAGTGGAACTGCGACGACGAAAAAGGAGTCAGAGCAGCTTTCAGCTAAACAGGCACTAGAAAAACTAGGTTATAATGATATTTAATAATAATGAAAGGATAAAAATATGAAATTAGCAAAGGTTGAAGTTACTGGTTTTAAGTCTTTTCAGAAAAAAACAACTTTTGAATTTAGAAACAATTTAATTGGGATTGTTGGGCCTAATGGTTCGGGAAAAAGTAATATAATTGATGCTATTCGTTGGGTTTTAGGGGAGCAGTCTGCTAAAAATTTACGTGGTAGTAGCATGAAAGATGTTATCTTTTCGGGGACTGAAGATGCGAAAAGAAAAAACTTTGCTGAAGTAGCGGTAATATTTTCTAACGGAGAAGATAGTTGTGAAATTAAAAGACGTTTGTATAGAAATGGAGATAGTGAGTATTACATTGATAACAAACGTGCTAAATTAAAAGATATTACAGATATGTATCTGGATCTTGGTATTAACAAAGAGAGCTATAGTATTATTACTCAAGGTAAGGTAGAAGATATTATTTCATCTAAGCCTGTTGATCGTAGAGCTATTATAGAAGAGGCATCAGGTGTATTAAAGTATAAAAACAAGAAAAAAGAAACTAATCTAAAATTAGAAAAAACAAATGACAATTTAATGAGATTAAACGATATTTTCTCAGAAATCTCAGGGCGTTATGAAATCTTAGAAGATCAAAAGAATAAAACACAAAAGTATCTAGATTATTCTAAAGAACTTGAAGAAAAAGATATATTATTAAATGTTTATAATATTGCTGAATATCAAAAAAAACTTGCAGATTTGCTACAAGTTAAACATGAGAAAGAATCTGAAAAACTTGGACTTGAAAGTAGACAAGAAGAACTTATTAAGGATTTAGAGACTATTAAGAATAGTTTAGTTTCTCTAGATAGAACTTACATGAAATATCATGATGAAGAGTTAGAATTAGTTCAGAAGAAAGAATCTCTTCAATCACAATTAAGTGTAATTCAGGAAAGAAAGAATAATAGAACACTTAGAAGTGAAAAAATTAATGATGATATTAAATATCTTGAGGAAAGAAAACAAAATCTTGAGAGTAAGTTAGCGGAAAGAGAAAATCTGAATGCAGAAACTAAAAGTAAAATTCAAAAGATTAATAAAGAAATCTCTTCGTTAGAATCAGGAGAAGAGAGTAAATTAGAATTAATTGAAAGAAATATAGAAGAGCTAAAAGATAACTACTATAGCTTAATTAACGAAGAAACCAAACTGGAAAATAGTATTGAATTCGCTAAGAAAAATCTAGAGAGTGCTGATGAGAGCAGTAAAGAAATTCTAGATAATATAGAAAGACAAAAACAAGTTTTAGCTATAAAAACAGAAGAGCTAACAGGTGCTACTGAAGAACAAAAAGTTCTAAATGAACAGCTAGCTAATCTTCAAAAAGAACTTGATATATTAGTTGAAAAAAATATTTTAATTAATTCAAACGGGAAAAATATCGAGGAACAAATTCGTACAGGATACAACTTCAAGAGTAATCTGGAAAATCGTAAGAAGTTCTTAGAAGATCAGATCAATAATTTAAGCTTTTATAATATTGGAGTAAAAGAAATTCTTGCTAATAAAGATTCTCTAGCGGGTGTACACAATAGTGTAGCGAATATTGTAAAATTTGAAAACGAGTATGCTGTTGCTATTGATATTGCTTTAGGGCAAGCACAACAAAATATTATTGTAGAAAATGAGAATGTTGCTAAACAATGTATTAATCATCTAAAGAAAACTAATAAAGGTAGAGTTACATTTTTACCATTAAATAATATTAAAGCAAAAGCTATAGCGAATGACGTTTATAGAACGGTTGTAAATGAAGAAGGATTCATCAATATAGCTGAGAATCTTATAACTGTTGATAGTGAGTATAAAAACATAATATCTCACTTATTGGGGCTTGTTATTATTGTAGATAATATGGATAATGCCAATAGAATAGCTCGTAAAATTAATTTTAGAAATAGAATTATTACACTAGATGGACAAATCATTAATAGTGGTGGATCTATCACTGGTGGTGCTATTAATAAAAATAATAACTCATCTATTAAACATAAGGCAGAACTTGCTGAACTTTCAAAAAATCTTGTTAAAGTAAATGAAAAAATCGAGAAGTTAGACAATGAGAAAAATTTATTAGAAAATCAACAACAAGAAGTAATAAATGAAGTTGAAAGTCTAAAATCAACTAAAGAAGAGGTAATTTTAAAACTTAAGCAATTAGAATTAAGCATAAATCATAAAAACTCTGAAATTATAGATATTAAAGAAAATATAGAATTAAATGAGAAAAAATTACTAGAATTCAAAGATACTGAAGATAATTCGAGTAATATTGTTGAATTAACTCAAAGTCTTGAGAAAATTAAAGCAGAGTTACTTAAACTTGATGAGAAAATTAAAGATGAAAGCAGCAAGAAACAAAATGCTCAAAGCGCTGAAGAATTGTTCTTAGAAAAAATTGCTGAACTTAAGATTGAAAAATCAAAATTAGAGGAAACAACCAAGCATGGTTTAGAGTTAATAGAATCATTATTAGTTGATATAGCAGATGTAAATGAGCAACTAGCAAGATTAGAAATGTCTAAAGATGCTGAGTCTTTAAGTGAGGAAGATGAACTTCAAATTTTAGAAAATAACTCTAAAGTAATTGCTGAGTGTAGTGAAAGATTAACGGCGCTTAAGACCCTATTATCAGATCTTGATATGGAAAAAACAGGATTATTCAAACGAGAAAAAGAAATCACTGTAGCTCAGCAAAGAAATAATGAAAGTCTACGTCAAAAAACTTCAGAATTTGAAAAATTAACTGTAGAACAGACGAAGATAGAAGTTAAAATTGATGAATATCTAGAAAACCTTGTTACTAATTATAATGTAACGTATGAAAGTGTATCTGATAGATTGACTGCTGAAAATATTGAAGAAGTACCTTCATATAAAGATGATGTAGTAAGACTTCGTAAAGAGATAGTGGATTTAGGTAATATTAACTTGAATGCTATTGCTGAATTTGAAGAGGTTAAAGAACGTTATGATTTCTATAATGAGCAAATTACCGATCTTGTAGAGGCGAAAGAAAAACTTGAAGAGACTATTGCAGAGATTGATAAAGAAGTAAAAGAACGCTTCTTAACGACATTTGTTCAAGTAGCAGAGAACTTTAATAAAATATTTAAAGAATTATTCAAAGGTGGTTATGCTGATATGACATTAGAATCACCGAATGATATATTAAATACTGGGATAGTAATCGAAGCTTCACCTCCTGGTAAAAAACTTCAAAACCTTTCATTATTATCAGGTGGAGAGAAATCTTTAACTGCAATAAGTTTATTATTTGCGATATTACAAGTTAAAAATCCTCCATTTGTAGTGCTTGATGAGGTTGAAGCGGCACTGGATGAGGAGAATGTTAATAGATTTGCTAAATTCTTAAAAGTTTATGCTGAACATAATCAATTCTTAGTTATTACGCACAGACGTGGAACGATGGAAGCTATGGATACTTTATATGGAGTAACAATGCAAGAAAAAGGTATTAGTTATATATTAGAATTAGAGTTGAAAGATGTTATTGAGAACTTTGAAGAGGTAATAGAGTAGATGGATTAAAGAATTTTAGAAATTTATAAATCACATGAAAACATGCCGTATGTCTCTCCAGAAAGAAATATTGATGAGTGGCTATTGGATGCAAAACCAGTGCCAAAAAGAAATATGTTAACTTTAAAGGATAATCTTCTTGCTGGTGATATTATATTACTTTGGAGAATAGGCTTTGGAACATTTACTACTGAAACATGGTTTCCTAAATACTTCGAATATACGTATGGTATAAATGCTCCTGAGAACTTGAAAAAATTAGAAGATGAAGGATATGTAGAAGTTGAAAGTGCATTTTCTTCGTTAGATCATATTAATTCAACTATTAAGAAAAATATTCTTAAAGATAAAGGAGTTAAAGGACTATCTAAATTAAAAGCAGCTGATTTAGATAAAGCACTTGAAGAAAATTTTAATGAAGAAGAGTTAGCTAAACTTTTCTCTATAAGAGGTTATAAACCAACTCCAAAAGGAGAAAAAGCTCTACTTGATAATCAAGATGTTATCGATAGGCATCCAAAGAAAAATATATAAAAATAAGGGCACAGTACAATTTTGAACTGTGTCCTTTGAATGTATACTAGATTATTTAATTTTTATAAGCTAAGTTTCTTATAAACCCATACCATACATAAATTACAATAATTATTGCTAGTAACTCAGTTAGATGAATTAAAATATTCAAAATAGAAAATTCAGCTATTTGATAATATATTCCAGTTTTTTGAAATGCTATAGCGCAAATCACTAATGGGAATGTGAAAGCAGAAAAGCTTGGATAGAATTTTCTTTTTAATAGATAAGGTAATTGAATTAAAACAAATATGAACAATAATATTGTAAGTGGTATTAATATTGCTAATATTATATTGCTTTTTTGTGTAATTCCAATCATATAACTAGCCAGTAATAGTCCGCCAGGTGCAGAAAATACAGTAATAGTAGGATAATCTCCATCATTATAATGTTTATACCTATAGACTCTATAAAGAACAAATGGTAATAATACTAAATAGTTAATATATGAAAAATAGAAATAAATTAAACCTAGTGTTTCTAAGTTATAATTTATTGCTGTTACAGTTACAACTGCCGGTCCAACGAAGGTGATAAACCAGGTTGGATAGATATTACTTATATGTCTTTCTTTTAGTATAAATTTATAAATAGCATAACATACAACAAAAAAATCTAGAAGAATTCCAACTATCCAAAAAGGTATACTGTAAGCACCTATAAATTTTTTTGAAAATGAACTTAAAAGCATAATACTCATTGGATATGTTGCTAGTACAGTTGCTATAACTGGATTTGCCAATTCTTTTTTTAATTTGTCAAATTCTAACACAAATTTGATAGTTAAAAGTACGATTATTATCAAAGATAATGTATTAAATAATAACTGTAGTGAAAGGGAATATGGTTGTAATAAATTTCCTAGTGCGACTGAACCTAATGCTAAACCTGCAATAGGGGTAGGTAAATTTTTAATTATATTCATAAGTAACTCCTAATGATTTTCTCACTTTTAATTGTAAATGATTTCATATGAAAAATCAATATAAAATCTCATATACATAAAAATGTACATGAGATTTTATAATATAGTTATTTAGCTAATCCTTCAGAAATTTTATCTAAGTTCCATTTCATCATGCTGTAGTAGCTATCTCCGTTTTGTCCTGGTTCAGCAATTGAATCAGTGAAGATTTTTTCGTAAATTGGAATGTTAGTATCTTTTGATACAGTTTGCATTGGACGTTCGTCAACGCTACTTTCTACGAATAGAGAAGGTACTTTAGTTTTACGTAATTTTTCAACTAAAGTTTTGATTTGATCTGGAGTTCCTTCTTCTTCAGTATTGATTTCCCAAATGTAAGCTGAAGGCACATTGTATGCTTTAGAGAAGTATTTAAAAGCTCCTTCACTAGTTACTATCACTTTTTTCTCTGCTGGAATATTGTTAAATTTATCTTTTGATTCTTTATCTAATTTAGATAGTTTTTCTAAATACGTTTTAAGATTTGCTTCATAGAAATCTTTATTTTTAGGATCTTTAGCTTCTAATTGTTTAGCAATATTTTTAGCGTAAATCATACCATTTTCAAGATTTAACCAAGCATGTGGATCTTCTTTACCTTTTTCATTTTGTCCTTCAAGATAAATTACATCAACACCTTCACTTACAGCGTAGTAATCTTTGTTTTCCTCTTTTTTAGCGTTTTGAACTAATTTTGTAAACCAAGCATTACCACCAGTTTCCAGGTTTATACCGTTGTATAAGATAAGGTTTGCCTCAGATGTTTTCTTAACATCATCAGGAAGCGGTTCGTATTCGTGTGGATCTTGACCAACTGGAACGATACTGTGTAAATCAATTTTATCACCGGCGATATTTTTTGTAATATCTGCGATAATAGAGTTAGTTGCTACTACTTTTAATTTAGTAGCTTCGTTAGAACTAGAACCTTGCTTAGCGCTAGAACAAGCAAATAGTCCAACAGCTAGTGTGAAAATAAGCGCTAGAAAACTTAATTTTTTAAAACCTAATTTTTTCATAGTATAGGCCTCCTTTATTTATTTTATAATTTTATTCAAAAATAAAATAGATTTACATAATTAATAATAATCATTATCAATTAAAACTTTCATAATAACACCTCTAAATAAACTTGTTCTGGAAGTATTTTATATATTAATAAGTTTATTTAAAGGGGTTATTATATTTAATATATGATATTCTACTTTATTCTTGAGTATTATTATCTAAGTTATTTATGTTTAACAAAGCGTTGTTTTGGAGCAATAAAGAAACTTATTGCGAAAACTACGGCAAGTGTTAAAACTATACTAGATCCTGCAGCGATATTGAATGAATAACCTATAAACAATCCTAATACAGAACAACTTGCTCCGATTGTAGATGATAAAAATATCATAGTTTTTAGGCTATTTGCATATAAATATGCAGTTGCTGCTGGCGTAATCAGCATTGCTACAATTAAAATTGTACCAACACTTTGCATTGCAGTAACAGACACTAAAGTTAATAATATCATTAGTAGATAGTGATAGAAATTAACTTTCATCCCCATTGCTTTTGCTAATAGTTCATCAAATGAAGTCAAGAGTAATTCTTTGAAAAATAGTTTAATAACTAAAAGAACAAAAACTCCAACTCCTATAGTAATATACATATCTAAATCTTGTACTGCTAGAATATTACCAAACAAGATGTGGAAAAGATCAGTGGAACTTTTCGCTACACTAATTAAGATAACTCCTAGAGCTAAGAATGAACTAAATGTTATTCCTATAGCTGTATCACTTTTAATTATAGAATTACCTTTGATGAATGTTATGATTATTGATGCTAATAGACCAAATACGATTGCACCAATAAAGAAATCTATACCTAATATAAAAGATAGAGCCACACCTGGAAGAACTGCATGAGAAATTGCGTCTCCCATTAATGACATTCCTCTTAGAACAATAAAACATCCAACTGCTCCAGCTACGATTCCAATAACAATAGCAGTGATTAAAGCATTTTGTAAAAAATGAAAACTATATAATCCGTCGATAAAATCTTTAATCATTAGTACCACCTCCCATAAAGAATAAGTCAGTACCATATGCTTTTGTTAAATTTTCTCTAGTGAAAGTTTGTTCAGTTTCACCATATGAGATAACTTCTTTATTTAGTAATAAGACATTATCAAAATAAGAATGAACTTTTCTTAAGTCGTGATGGACAATTAATATTGTATGACCTTTTTCTCGAAGATTTCTTAATGTATTCATTATTATTTCTTCACTAACTGAATCGATACCAACAAATGGTTCGTCTAGAAAGATATATTTTGCTTCTTGAACAAGACAACGAGCAATTAGTACACGTTGAAATTGTCCACCAGAGAGTTCACTAATTTGGCGATTAGAGAATTGTTCTAAACCGACAATTTTTAAAGCCTCGTCAACTTTTTGCCAATCAGATTTTTTTAATTTTCTTAGAATACCAAGTTTTGAATATAATCCTAATGAAACACATTCTCGCACTTTAATTGGAAAATTATAGTCAATATTTATTTTTTGTTCAACATATGCAATATGATCTAGATTATATTTTGAAATCTTATCATCTATTTGAGTACTACCTGTTGAGGGTATAATATTTAATATTGCTTTTATTAAAGTAGATTTACCTGCCCCATTAGGGCCTATTATCCCTATAATTCCAGGTCCATTTATTTCTAAATTAATATCAAAAAGGGCTGGTGTCTGGTTATAGGTGACATTTAATTTTTCTATTTTTATCATATTTTTCCCTTCTTTAATTATTCTCTATATACATTAAAGTTTACCTTAGGAAAGAAAATAAGTCAAGTGAATTTTGTTGTATTCAGAAAAAAATATGAATTCATCTAAAAAGAAAAAAAAAAAAACGAATTTTAACGAAAAAAAACCTACCTTACAAAAAATATTGTAAGGTAGAAATAAGGGAGTAAATATGAAAAGTCTTTATTATAAGCTAGGGAGACTTATAATAAAAGAACATATGAAGTAATATATTAATTACTTCACTTATAAGTATAACAGAAGTATATACAAAAAACAAGAGAAAAATAAAATTTTCTTTAAAAAATAGATGTTTTTTTTTTGTAAAATATTAATAAAAATCTAGTTATATAAAAAGATTAAATTTTAAACAATAGTATACTATGCTTCTTGTATTTAAACTATAAAAATACTATTATTTCAGTAAAAAATAGTGAGATTTTATTTACTGGAAAGGTGTAAATATACAGTATATATTTACGCGTTAAAGATCTATTAATATTTAATAAAGAAAAAATTAATGTAATATTAAGTATGTAATTATATATATATATAATATGAATATGAAAAAATGTTTAAGAATAGATGGTATATTTAAATTAAGATTATAATTTCAAAAATATATTTTGTTGATTTAATTGTTTATATTATAGAGAATTAAAAGGAGATAAAAAGAGATCGTATAATAAATGAAGGGAATAGAGGAAAATATTATGTGACTTCAAAATTTAGAACACATATAATATAATAAGTTTAGAAAATGGGACGTAATTTTATATTATGTAGAGGGTTTTATTTTTGAGTAATATAATAATATTAATCTACAGTATTATATATATTTCGAATGATAAGTAATTCTTTTAATCAGTGC
The DNA here is from genome assembly GCF_053758945.1 of Gemella parahaemolysans. Taxonomy (NCBI): domain Bacteria; kingdom Bacillati; phylum Bacillota; class Bacilli; order Caryophanales; family Gemellaceae; genus Gemella; species Gemella parahaemolysans. The sequence continues at coordinate 105,031 of NZ_JBSMTP010000005.1, read as the reverse complement.
GAATTGCATTGTCTAGTGGAACTGAAGAGTATGAATAATCTTCTGTAAATTTAAAACTATATAGTATATTGATACCCCTTTTACTGAACAAATCAGTAAAAGGGGTACATAAAATTCTATAGAAATTTATTTCACTTCAAATTTTTCTCGGACGATTTTAGCAACTTGTTCACAGTATTTATCTGTAAGTTCATCACTGCTTGCTTCTACCATAACACGAATAAGATTTTCTGTACCAGAAGCACGTAGTAAAATACGACCGTTACCTTCAAGTTCTTTTTCAACTTTTTCACATTCTGCCAAAATTTCAGAATCTTCCATAGCAGCTTTTTTATCTACTACTTTGATATTTACTAATTTTTGTGGATAGATACTAACTTCTGATGCTAATTCCTCAAGAGATTTTCCTGTAGATTTTATAATATTAGCAAGTTTAACAGCTGTTAGAATACCATCTCCAGTAGTGGCATAGTTCATTAATACTATATGTCCTGACTGTTCACCACCCAGTGAATAATCATTTTTTCTCATTTCTTCTACAACATACCTATCTCCAACAGCTGTTTTAACTGATTGAAGACCATTTTCCTCAATAGCTTTATAGAAACCAATATTACTCATAACTGTAGAAACTACCATGTTATCTTTTAATTCATCTTGTTCTTTAAGATGTTTAGCAAGAATGAACATGATTTTATCACCATCTACAATATTTCCTCTAGCATCCACGGCTAAAACTCTATCACCATCTCCATCAAAGGCAAATCCTACATCAACGTTATTTTCTTTTACAAATGCAGATATTGTATCAATTTTTGTAGATCCAACATTGTCGTTGATATTGATACCGTTTGGTTGACAACCGATAGTTTCAATATCAGCTTCTAAGTCACCGAAGATGTAAGGTGCAACACCAGTAGTAGCTCCATTTGCACAATCTAAAGCAATCTTTATACCAGATAAATCTCCAGAAATTGATTGTTTAATATGTTGAACATATTTTTGACTTAATTCGCTACCACTATATAATTTTCCAATTTTTTCAAAACTTGCTTTTTTAATTTGATCTGGGTTATCAATTAGCGATTCAATTTCTAATTCTTGTTCATCTGTAAGTTTGAAACCATCGGGACCAAAAATTTTAATTCCATTATCTTGATAAGGATTGTGCGAAGCAGAAATCATAATTCCGCTATCAGTTTCGATTGTTTTTGTTAGATAAGCAATTGCAGGAGTAGGTATAGTACCAACTGTCATTACGTTAACACCAGTACTAGTAAGACCTGCTGTTAGTGCGTGTTCAATCATGTCGCATGAAATTCTAGTATCTCTACCAATTACTACTTTTGGATGCTCTTTTTTTTCAGTTAGTAACTTACCAAGAGCTTTACCTACTTTAAAACTCAAATCGGCTGTTAGTGATTCTCCTGCAATACCACGAATACCGTCAGTTCCAAAATATTTTCTCATAAAAAAATGACTCCTTGTTTTATAATCTATATGAATATTACTATATAAAACAAAATAAGTCAAGGTCTAGGGGTATTAGTCAATTATGAAAGTGTTTTGTGGAAGTTAGCATCTTTATTTTAAATCTTCAAAAATTAAATGAGTGAGTATATTTAACTCTATAAAAACTAAAAGAGGAATGGTTTATAAAAAACATTCCTCTTTTAGTTTATTTATTTAGTTTTTTAATATCGTCTAGTACTTTTTTAGCTTCATCCTTATTATTTTTAGAATATACTTTTTTATTATATATAATAGCGCTTATAGAAATCATATGAGCAGAAACAGGAGCTGCTAGAAATAAGAATACTATTGCTAATAAGAATTTAAATTCAAAAACATTTAAGTATCTATAAAAATAGATAAGTCCAGCTATAAGAATTAACTCAACAGCGAAAGATCCTGTAACTCCAGCGGCATGTATTTTTGTCATTTCATCAGGTAATCTAATGAAGCCAATTACCGTTGATAGCATTGCTATTACTGCGATTAAAATTAGAAGTATAATAATAATGTCTAAAATACTATTTAGTATCATCACTAAAGACCTCCTTTTTAGCTAAGAATCTAGCGGTAACGACTGTACCCACTAAACATATAATAGCTATAATAAGTATAAGTGATATATAAGAGAAAGTTTTGTAGTACATACTAACTAAAACTATTAAGCACATTAGCGGCATAGCAAGAAGGTCACTTGCGATTAATTTATCGAATATGCTTGGTTTCTTAACGATATAAATTAATAAGAATAATATCATGGCAATACTAGCGAATATACCTAGTAAAATTGAATAGTCTAATACTTTATCCATTTAAATCAACCTCCAGTATTGCTTTTTCAAAACTATTTTTTATACCTTCAATCTCACCAGGAATATCATTAGTATCAAGGCAATGAATATGAAGTGTTTTATTATCATGACCAACATTGACTGTAAGTGTACCTGGTGTTAAAGTTATCATATTGGCAAGTAGTGTAATTTGCCAATTTTTTGTTACTTCTAAAGGATATTCAAAAATAACAGGGTTAACATCAAGATCTTTTTTGAACATTAATTTTAAAACATTTATATCTGCTTTTAATAATTCAAACAAGAACATTAAGATTAATTTTATCCATTTGTAAACATAAATGTAGTATAGTTGTTCTCCTAAAATATTTTTAATGAATGTTTTTCTGAAGATGAATAGAAGAACCATTCCCCAGAAAAAACCTACTGCAAAATATTCAGAATTATAACTTCCTGAAAAGAACATCCATATTACACCAACTAATATATTAATTAAAAATTGTAGTGCCATAATTATGCTCCTTTCTTAAGTACTAAGTCAATATAGTGTTGTGGATTAAGTACCATTTGTATCCCTTTATCGAAAAAACCATCTAATAGATTAGTGCTTACTCCGATAATAAGTGCTATTGCTATGATAGCGATAAGAGGGATTTGAACACCTTTTGGAAGAGGTTTTAAAATTAAACTCTTATTGATATTATCGTAGAATACATTTAAGAATATTCTAATTAAAGAGTAAAATACAACCAATCCAGATAATGCTACTAATATAGCAATAAATGTATTATTATTTGTAACTAAACCTTTAATTATTAGTGCTTTACCATAGAATCCACTGAATGGTGGAACCCCTGCTAATGAAAGAACTATAATGAAATATATCCAACCAAGAAGAGGGTATTTATTGATTAAACCACATTTTTGGATATATTTAACTCCACTAACGTAAATTATTAATCCAACAACTATGAATAATGCAGCTTTTAATAATATGTCGTTTACTGCATATAATAAAGCACCTTTAACACCGAAAGTATTCAGTGTTGCAGTTCCACATACCATAACTCCAAGAGAAATTACGATATTAAAAATTACTATTTGTTTTAAATCTTTTTGATTTATAGCTCCGATACAACCGGCTATAATTGAGACTGCTCCAAGTATTAATATATAAGACTTGATGAAGTTTGATTCGTAATAGAATAATCCATACGTTCTAATTATTGAGTAAAGACCAACTTTTGTTAGCAATGCTCCGAAGATAATAGAAATTGCAATTGGTGGTGCTGCGTATGATCTATTCATCCATGTGAATAATGGGAATAGAGCACCCTTCATACAGAATACAAATATCATTACAGCTCCAACAAGGTATAATCCACGACGATCAGCCATCGATGAGATTGTTTGAGATATGTATGCCATATTTAAGCTACCAACAATTGTGTAAAGATATCCAATACTAATAACAAATAAGCTACCAGCAAATACATTCATTAGTACATAACTAATAGAAGATTTAAGTTGTTCTTTATTAATACCTACTAATAGCAGTAAGTAAGATGACATAAGTAAGATTTCATAGAAAACGAAAAGGTTAAATATATCACCTGTAGTGAAAGCACCGTTTATTCCAACCATAATTAATAAAAATCCTGGATAGAAGAAACTAAGTTCTCTAACTTTATCAATAGTTTTAAATGAATATATTAATGTTGCAAGAAATACAACTGAAGATGTTGTAACTAGAACACTATTAAGTCCGTCTAATGTTAAAGTAATACCAAATGGACTAGCCCAGTTCCCCATTTCTAATATTAGTATTTGGTGTTTATTTACCATATAGATATTTAATATAGAAAATGCTAAGACTAGTAATGTAGCGAATGTTGTTAATAAACGTTGTAATGCTATTCTTTTTCTAAATAATACCGTTATTGCTGCGAATAGAAGGGGGATAAATATTGGTATAACAGGTAAATTACTATGCATTATTTCTTTCCTCCTTCATGTTTTTTACATCTTCAAGATCAATTACATTATCGCTTCCTTTTAATTTGTAGTTAGCAATGTAGATTGAAATTAAAAGACAAGTTACTGCGAACCCGATAACGATGGCAGTAAGAATAAGTGCTGCTGGAATAGGGTCTATATAATTCTTTCCTAATTCTGAAATAATAGGAATATCTCCATCATATAAACCACCTGCGATAAGAATAATTAGGTTAGCAGCGTGTCCAAAAAGACCAACTCCAATTATTATTCGCATCATACTCTTAGAAAGCATTAGGTAAACACCAAAACCAACAAGAATACCACATAAGATAATCATATAAAATTCCATTATTTACCATCCTTTCCGAAAGCTAAAATTACTGACATAAGAACTCCAACAACTACAAAATATACACCTAAGTCGAATATTGCAGCTGTGTGTAATTCCATTTCTCCCATTATTGGAACGTGAATGTGAGTGAAATGATGTTTGAAGAAATTCTTTCCGACTACAACACCACTAAATGCCGTACCAATGGAAAAAAGTAATCCAATAGCAGTTACATATACATAATTAATAGGAAGTAGTTTATTGACTCTATCTATTCCATATGTAAACATTGCCAGAGCTAATGCCATTGTACAAAGAAGTCCTCCAACGAAACCACCACCAGGAAGGAAGTGACCACCAAAGTACAAACTAAGAGAAAGTAAAAATATACATCCTGAAATAATAGCAGATAATGATTTTAAAATTACATCATTAGTTTTCATCTTTTGGTCCTCCTCGTTTAATTATTTTAAACATAGCATAGATGATTAATGCTACCATTGTCATAACGGTGATTTCAAATAGGGTATCAAATCCCCTAAAATCTACGATAATAACATTTACTATGTTTCCACCACCAGATGCGACAACATTATCAAAATAGAATTGACTAATTTCTGATGGATTTTTATATGCATATGCTACTAATCCTACGATTGTAAAACTAATACCAGTTAGTGTTGCAATTATTGCATTAGTAAATTTAAAACTTTGTTTTTCTACTTGTTTTGTTTTATCAGTTAATAGAATGAATGCTATTAAGAAAATAATAGTAGAAATTGATTCAATTACAAATTGTGTCATTGCTAAGTCTGGTGCTCTAAATGTAACATATAGAGCAGTCATCATAAATCCAATTCCAGAAGAAAGGATAATAAGCACTAGTCTATTATAGACTGTAGTTAGAGCGACACAGCACACGACTATACATAGTCCTATGAAAATATTCATGTAGTGAATTGTTGAGAAGTTATTAATCAACATAGGTCTACCAATTGCAAAGTAACCACCAATAATAGTTGCTGATAACACTACAAAGATATAACTCATATTTCTTCTAAGTTGGTTTGTAACAAATGTATCATGGAGTGTACCACTTACTTTGTGTAATAAGTTACCTAAGTTATTATATGCTCCGTGAATAGAAATAATAGCAGGGTTTATACTATAAATTCCATTTCCATTAGCATACAATTTGTAGATTGCAAAACTTGTAATAATAACAACAATAGAAGTAAGAAGTTCACTTGAGAAGAAACTATTATGATGAACATGAGATATTACTTCGTTATTAGTTATTTTTGTAGCAAGGGCAGCTTGTTGAGCTGGAATAACTATGTAATCTTTTATAAAAGTGTTAATAATCACAAAGACTACAAGTATTATTGGGGATATAAAGATACCATTACTTGGAAGATGTAATTTCTTAGTCCCCATTATAGAATTGTCGAATTTACCTAAGAATGGTTTGAATGCTAATATTAATGAATAAATAGCAGTTCCTAAAGCTCCAATAACTACAGCTATTACGATAACTATATATAGCATGCTTGATTGCGTTAATCCATAAACTACCGTTAAGAAATATTCTTTTGAGTAGAATCCACTTAAAGGCGGGATTCCTGCCATAGAGAACCCAGCGATAATACTTAATATAAAGCTAAGTGGCATATATCTTTTAATACCACGAAGTTTTTCAATATCACGTGAATGGAATGAATGATCGATAATACCAGTAATCATAAATAAACTTGCTTTAAATGCTGCATGGTTAATAATATGGAAACATACTGCATAGAATGCGAATGTATAAACGTAGTGATTATCGTTGTATAGGCCAAGGTTAGCTATACCTATCATAAGAGTCATCATACCAAGTTGACTAATAGTTGAATATGCAAGAATTCCTTTTAAATCTTTTAGAAATATTGCAGAAATAGAACCTATTAACATAGTAATAGTCCCAAAAATGATAAGAATATTACCAAATGAAGAAGTAAATGAGAATACAATTCCAATTCTTAGTAATAGATAGATTCCGGCTTTAACCATTGTAGCTGAGTGAAGGTAACTACTGATTGGTGTAGGTGCAGCCATCGCATCAGGTAACCAAATATGGAATGGAAACTGTGCTGATTTTGTAAAAGCACCGAATATTATAAGAATCATCGCTATTACATACTTATTGTTATATCCATGATTTTTAGTAAATTCTATAATTTCACTAACATTAAAACTTCCAGTAATATTATTTAAAACGAAAATTCCTGCTAGCATTAGGACTCCACCAAAGACAGTAATAATCAATGATTTTAGAGCACCTTTTCTAGATGCATCATTTTCGTGCCAATAACTAATTAATAGGAAAGAAGAAACAGATGTCATCTCCCAGAACATGTACATACTAAGCATGTTGTCAGATAAAACCACGCCTAACATGGCAGACATGAATATTAGTAAAAATATGTAAAATTTATGTAATTTTTCATCTGTAATACTCATATAGTAACATGAATATAGTATTACTAGAGTACCAATTCCTGTAATTAGTAATGAGAATAGAAGTGATAAACCATCAAGATTTAGGTTGATATCAAGTCCTACGTTAGGAACAAATGCTAGTTTCTTATAGATTGTTCCACCTGAATAGATATACTTAAGATTTGAAATAAAATACCCAAACAGTATTAATGGTACAACTATAATAAATTTTCCAGTATGGATGGTTTTGAAGTTTTTCCTTAAAAAAGGTACGAAAAACATCGCAATTACTGGTAAAAAGACAGCTAATTGTAACATAAAAAAACCTCTTTCTAATTTATTTTTTTTATAACACTAATTATATAACAAAATAGCTTAAAATACTATTAATATTCAATTTTTATATAATTATTTTTCAATAAAATATGGTTAATAAGATAAAGAAATATTATAAAAAGTTATGAAAACGATAAAATAAAGTATTAATTATTTTCTAAAAATAATTAATATAATTCTATTATTTTGGAGGTCAAAATATAGTGGAGATGAGTAATGTTGCTTAAAATGTGACTTGTAACGATAAAATAAACTTATTATTTTCAGAATATTTAATAGAAAATATAGATAATTATTTTTTTAATATCTCTTGTTTAAGGTGAGAAAAAAAGGTATAATAAAGTTATTAATATATTTACAGGGGGACTAACTGATGTCACATAAACAAACACCACATATTAAACCAAATGGAGTAGAAATCGCTGAAACGATTCTTTTACCAGGAGATCCTTTAAGAGCGAAATTTATTGCAGAAACATTTTTAGAAGATGCAGTTTGTTTTAATGAAGTGCGTGGTATGCTAGGATATACTGGAACATATAAAGGTAAAAAGATTTCTGTAATGGGAACAGGTATGGGACCAGCTAGTATCGGTATTTATTCTTACGAATTAATCCACACTTTTGGGGTTAAGAATTTAATTAGAATTGGAACATGTGGAGCGCTACAACCAGAAGTAAAATTATATGATGTAATTTTAGGGATGGGATCTTCTACAAACTCAAACTACATGCACCAATATAATATTCCAGGAAATTACAGCTTAACAGCTTCATTTGATTTATTATTAAAAGCTTACAACAGAGCTCAAGAAATGGGTCAAGCAGTACACGTTGGAAATATTTTATGTAGTGAAATTTTCTATAATGCTGATGAAAAAGCTATGGAAAACTGGATTAAAATGGGAGTATTAGCTGTTGAAATGGAAAGTACAGCACTTTATGCAAATGCAACTGCTGCAGGTGTTAATGCTTTAACAATTTTAACAGTAAGTGATTCATTAGTAACTGGAGAAGAAACTACTCCAGAAGAAAGACAAACAGCATTTACGAAAATGATGGAAATTGCTTTAGGTTTAGCATAAAATTAGGAATTTAGAGGTAATATAATATGAGTAACTATCAAGAATTATATGAAAAATGGTTAAATAGCTCAGCTTTAACAGAAGAAGAAAAACTTCAATTAAAAAATGTAGCTAATGATGAAGTTGAAAAAGAAGATAGATTTTATAAAGAATTAGAATTTGGAACTGCAGGATTACGTGGTAAAGTAGGAATGGGTTCTAATAGAATGAATAGATTCATTATTGCTCGTGCTACAAAAGCACTAGCACAAACTATTATCGACAATGGATTACAAGAAAAAGGTATTGCTATTGCTCACGACCCACGTCTTTTCTCAAAAGAATTTGCAAAATTAGCAGCATTAGTAATGGCTAGTAATGGAGTTAAGGCATATTTATTTGAGGACTTACGTCCAACTCCAGAATTATCATTTGCAGTTCGTTATTTAGGAACAGCTAGTGGTATTAACATTACAGCAAGTCACAATCCTAAAGAATACAATGGATATAAAGTTTATTGGCAAGAAGGATCTCAAATTAAATCTGATATAAGTGATAAAGTTTTAGAGTATATTAACTCAATGGATATCTTCGATAACTATGTTACTTTAACAGAAGAAGAAGCTAAAGAAAAAGGGTTATTAGTATATATTGGAGAAGAAATTGATGAAGAATTCTATAAAGAATCTTTAAATTGTGCTATTAACGATGAAAACATTGATAAAGATATTTCTGTAGTATATACACCACTTAACGGTGCGGGATATAAAGCTGTAACAACAGTTCTTGCACGTCGTGGATTCAAAAATGTTCATGTTGTTGAAGAACAAAAAGATCCTGATGGAACATTCCCAACAATTGAATATCCAAACCCAGAGGATACTGCAGCATTCGAATACGGTGAAAAATTAGCTAAAGAAGTTAATGCTGATGTAATCATTGCAACTGACCCTGACTGTGACCGTCTTGCTGTAGAAGTAATTCATAATGGAGAAGTAGTTTCTCTTAATGGTAACCAAGCTGGTGCAGTATTAGTTCAATATGTTATTGAAAATCTTGCTAAACAAAATAAACTACCAGAAAACCCAGTATTAGTTAAATCTATCGTAACATCTAAAATGGTAGAACCACTTTGTAAAGAATACGGAGTAGAAGTGATTGATGTTCTTACTGGATTCAAAAACATCTGTGCATTACCAAATGAATGGGATATTACAGGTGAGAAAAACTATGTAATGGGATATGAAGAAAGTATTGGATACAACGTTGGTACATTCCTACGTGATAAAGATGGTGTAACTATCGCTATGTTATTAGTAGAAGCTGCAGCATTCTACAAAACACAAGGTAAGACATTAGTAGATGTACTTGATGGGTTCTATGAAAAATATGGCTACTATCTAGATAAAACTATCTCTATCGTACTAGAAGGAGCAGCAGGTGCTCAAAGAATTAAACGTATGATGGAAAAATATCGTGAAATCTTTGCTCGTGAAATTGCAGGAAGTGAAGTAGTGGCAATTACTGACTACTTAGTTCAAAAAGAGAAAACAGTAGCTACAGGTGAAGAAAAAGCTATTGAAATTGAAAAAACTGATGCTGTAAAATTCAGTTATTCAGATGAATCTTGGTATACTTTACGTCCAAGTGGAACAGAACCAAAAGTAAAACTTTATATCTATGTTAAAGATGCAGATAAGAAAGTTGCAGAAGAAAAATTAGTTAAGTTTGAAGAAAAAGTATTAGAATTACTTTATTCAATCGACTAACAAAATAAAAAAAAGGAAGTGAGAAAGATCGCACTTCCTTTTTATTTTTTATAATATTTTAGATACTCTTTACAGAATTCACGAGCTGATAGTTTACCGCTTTGTCTGTCTGCATAAGAAGAGCTTACAAATTTTGAAATTTCATCTGTGTATTCAACTTTTGGTAAAGGCTTTTCAAGAACTGTATCTCTGTTTATTGCGAATGTTGAGAAACAAATCCCAACTAAACGAGTGTGTCTAGTTTCATGATTGAAGGCACTTAACTCAGCAAAAATTTCAACACTTCTAGTACCAACTCTTGAAATATAACTATCGATTATTAGTGCTTCATGTCTATGTACTACATCTAAAAATTGGTAAGTATCAATACTTGCAGTAAAGAATGGAAGGTGTGTATATCTACGAATTACTAAACCTTGAACATCGTCAAGCCAATATAGGGTTTGTCCACCGAATAATGTATCATGTCTGTTCATGTGGTTTGGATAAATAGTGTGGAAATTTTCAATTCTAGTATCTTTATAATTCATAACTTCTTGCATGAAAAAGTTCTCCTTAAAATTTATTTTACTAATATCTAATATGAAATTAGAATACATATGTAATTGTATCACAAATAGATGAATATATTAAGTATCATTTATTATTTTAAACAAAGTTATTTAAGAATGTTGTTTTTTAAATATGATTTTTATAACCTTTACATTTTGATGAAAATTATATTATAATAAAAGAAAATACAAATGAGGTGAAGAATAATGAAATATGAAACTATGTTAGAACGTTTCTTAGGATATGTAAACTTTAAAACTAGATCTGATGCTGCTAGTACGACGATTCCATCTACTGCAGAGCAAAAAGATTTTTTACGCATGCTAAAAGGGCAATTAGAGGAATTGAATCTTAGTGACATTGAATTAAATGAAGATAATTGGTTTTTAACAGCAACCTTGCCTGCAAATACGGATAAAGCGTATGATAAGATAGGGTTTATTTCTCATGTTGATACTGCAGATTTTAATGTTGAGGGTATTAATCCACAGGTAATTGAAAATTATGATGGTGAGGACATCGTTTTAAATAAAGAATTAGATATTGTAATGAGTAAAGCGGAGTTTCCTAATTTAAGCAACTATAAAGGTTTAACATTAATTACTACAGATGGTACAACTTTACTAGGTGCAGACGATAAAGCTGGAATTACTGAAATAGTGGAAGCTATTAAGTATTTAAGTGAACATCCAGAAATTGAACATGGTGATATTCGCATTGCATTTGGTCCTGATGAAGAAATAGGTCGTGGAGCTGATCATTTTGATGCTAAAGGATTTGCAGCAGATTATGCGTTCACTATGGATGGTGGAGTTCTTGGTGAACTAGAATATGAAAGCTTTAATGCTGCACAAATTATTTATAAAATTACAGGTATAAGTGTTCATCCTGGTACTGCAAAAGGTAAAATGAAAAATGCAAATACGATTGCAGCAGAATTAGCTTCGTTATTCCCAGAAAAAGAAGTTCCTGAGCATACAGAAGGATATGAAGGATTTTATTTATTACATAATATGCAAGCTAGAATTGAAGAAGCAGAGATGGTTTATATAATTCGAGATCATGATAAAGAAAAATTTGAAGCTCGTAAGAAATTTGCTGAAGAAGTAGCTGCTAAGATTAACGAAAAATATGGTAATGTTGTTGAGTATGATTTATTTGATCAATATTATAATATGGGAGATGTAATCAAAAAAGATAAGCGTTGTGTTGATGTAGCAGAGCAAGCTATTAAAAATGTGGGGGTAACACCTATTATTATTCCAATTCGAGGTGGGACAGATGGTTCTAAAATTTCATATATGGGAATTCCAACACCAAATATTTTTGTTGGTGGGGAGAATTTCCATGGACAATATGAGTTTAGCTGTTTAGAACACATGGAAAAAGCTGCTGATACTATAGTGGAAATTGCAAAACTAGCAAAAAAGTAGAGAAAATCACACCATGGTGTGAAAGATAGTACTCTATAAGAGGATAACTTAAAAAATCTAACTTTAATATTAAGCTATAATTTAAACTTAATATTGTTAGGAAAAAGATTAAATAAAAGATACGGCTATTGTTTTTCAAATATAGATTTTGAACTATAAAAGAGTTGTATCTTTTTTTATGAAAAAATTTTGAAATTAAAAAAAAATGATAAAAAATCATGCAAGAGCCTTAAATATATGATACAATAGTAATGTATATTAACTAAAAAATTGAAATGAAAGTGAGGATGGTTGTAAGATGACAAAAAAAACATTTTATGTTACAACTCCTATTTATTACCCAAGTGGTAACTTACACATAGGGCATGCGTATACAACAGTAGCGTGTGACGCTTTAACAAGATATAAAAAATTAAGTGGATATGATACATACTTTTTAACAGGTACAGATGAACATGGTCAAAAAATTCAACAAAAGGCTCAAGAAAGAGGTATTTCAGAACAAGCTTATGTTGATGAAATGATTAAGGACATTAAGAAATTATGGGAAGCTATGGATATTAACTATAGCAAATTTATTCGTACAACAGATGATTATCATGAAAAAGCAGTTGCTGAAATTTTTGATAAATTAGTTGAAAAAGGAGATATTTACCTTGGAGAATATAAGGGTTGGTATTCTATTAGTGATGAAGAATATTTTACAGAAACTCAACTTCAAGAAGTTTTCAGAGATGAAGAAGGAAATATGATTGGGGGAATTGCTCCAAGTGGAAATGAAGTTAAATTAGTTAGTGAAGAATGTTACTTCTTCAAAATGAGTAAATATGCTGACAGATTAGTTAAGTACTATGATGAACACCCAGAATTCATTTTACCTGAAAGCAGAAAAAATGAAATGCTTAATAACTTCATTAAGCCAGGATTAGAGGACTTAGCTGTTACTCGTACAACTTTCGATTGGGGAGTAAAAGTAAAATCTAATCCAAAACACGTTGTATATGTTTGGATTGATGCTTTAGTTAACTACATTACTGCGCTAGGGTATGCAACTGGTGAGAGTGAAGAGTTATTCAATAAATATTGGCCAGCTGATGTGCAAGTGGTAGGGAAAGAAATCGTACGTTTCCACGTTATTTATTGGCCAATACTTCTTATGGCATTAGATTTACCACTACCTAAGAAAATTTTCGCTCACGGTTGGTTATTAATGAAAGATGGTAAAATGAGTAAATCTAAAGGTAACGTAGTAGATCCTTATATGTTAATAGAGCGTTACGGATTAGATTCTGCACGTTATTACCTATTACGCGAAGTACCATTTGGACAAGACGGAATTTTCACACCAGAAAGTTTTATCGATAGAATCAATTCAGATTTATCAAATGACTTAGGAAACTTATTAAATAGAACTATTTCTATGATTAATAAGTACTGTGGTGGAGTAATTCCAAAATTTGTTGAACCAACTACAGAATTTGATAAAGAATTAATAGCTTTATCAAAAGAAGTTATTGCAGAATATGAAGAGTATATGGAAAATATGCAGTTTTCTAAAGCTTTAGAATCAGTGTGGAAATTTATTTCTAGAACTAACAAATATATTGATCAAACTACACCTTGGATTTTAGCAAAAGATGAAGCAAATCAACCTGAATTAGATAAGGTTATGAACTACTTAGCGGAAAGTCTTCGTATAGCTACAATTTTAATAGCACCAGCTTTAACAAAAGCACCAGTAGAAATTGCTAAACAATTAGGAATTAGAGAAGACTTGCTAGTGTTCGAATCTGCTAAAATATTTGGTGTATTTGACGGAACTGTAAAAGTTGTAGAAAAACCAACTCCAATTTTCCCAAGATTTGATAAAGAAGTAGAAGTAGAGTACATTAAAGAACAAATGTCACCTAAGGCACTTGAGAACTTAGAAACAGAATCAAAAGAAGAAAAAGAAGATACTTATGTAGAACTTGCAGAAGAAATCACGATAGATAAATTCTTTGAAACTTCGTTAAGAGTAGCAGAAGTATTAGAATGTGAAAAAGTTAAGAAAAGTTCAAAATTATTAAAATTTAAACTTGATTTAGGAAATCACCAAAGACAAATAGTTTCTGGTATTGCTAAATATTATGATCCAGCAGAATTAGTTGGTAAAAAAGTAGCTGTAGTAGCTAACTTAAAACCAGTTAAATTATGTGGTGAATTAAGTGAAGGGATGATTTTATCAGCAGAAAAAGATGGTATTTTACGAGTAGTAGAAATCAATGCTGAAATTCCTAATGGAGCAGAAATTAGATAATAAAAAAAGAGAATGTAGTGAAAACTGCATTCTTTTTTTGCGAAATTTGACAAAGAGCCATTTAAGTGTGTGAAATAATCCACCTGGGAATTTCCTCAGGTGGATTAAATTAATTATCTTGTTGTTTTTTGGTTGTTTTGAGAATTAGAGGCGTTTTTATTATCATTACTGTCTATGTTTTTAGTCTTAGGCGTTTCTCTATTGACTTCAATTACACGAACAGGATTAACAGGTACAAATGATCCATCAGATACATAATAAATTAATCTGTTGTTATTAATTCCGATACCATTAATATTAAGTTGTGCACCATTACCAAAGGTAACTCTAACTTTGCTAGTAGCTTCATCTGAATATACATTTTGTGTAGCTAAAAATTTAATTGCTACTGGACGAGAAATAAAGTTTTCGAGTTGATCATTTTTAGAATCAACTGATACAAATTTTTCATTAGCTGTAATAAATTGACCTTGTAGATTTCCTGATGAGATTTGGTACATTAAATATCCAGCGGGAGATACAATTTTATTTACAGTAAGTTTAGTTCCTGCTTCAATAACTTCACCTTGATCCGCCCAACTAGCAGATTTGAAAGCGTGAATTTTTTTATTTACTGTAACTTGACGATCTACATCAAATGAATATGATGTGAAAGTACCGGCAAGTTTCGCAGTGATTTCTTCATCTTGTGCATCAGAATCGATGCGAGCAGCTTCAGCTTTTTCTTGTGCTTCTAAAATTTTGGCTTTTTCTTCAGCTTCTTTTTGTTTCTTCATTTCTTCAGTAGTATCGACAGCAGTAGTATTGGTTTCTCCGAAACTTACATAATGCTCTTTAGCAGAAGAAATGAACTTAAGAGTAACTAGGAAACAAAGAGATAGTATTATTGCTAATATAACTGATGTAGCAATCCTTACTTTAATATTTTTAGATACTTTTTTAATTTGATCGTAATTTTCAATTTTACTTCTAAAAATTTTTTTAGAAATAAAGGTTTTAATATATATTAGAGATACTATGAAGATATTTTTTACATTATTATCGATGTATTTAACTTTAAATACAGTTTCATCTTCATTTATTACTTCTTTTTTTATACTGTGTATTTCTTTTTTTAGACCATCTAGTTTATATTCAATTTCAAGATTTTTTTGAATTTTTTCAATGATTTTTTTCTCAGAGGTTATATCTTTTTGTATAATTTGCTTTTGAGATACTAAACTATCTAGTCTTTTCTCTTCTAAAGTTATTTTTTCTTTATCTGCTTTTCTATTTTTAAGAGTTGTAATAGTTAATTTTTTTTCTTCGATTTTATCTTCTAAAGAAATTAATGTTGTTTGTAATGAAAGTAGAATATTTTCGTGTTCTCTCATTTCATTTTCTTTTTGTAATAACTCTATTTTCTTTTTATCTTCTAATATTTGGAATTCTTTTTCTTTTCTTCTATATTCTCTTTTTCTTCTTTCAGCTTGTTCTTTTTCGATTCGTTGACGTTCAAGTTCTTTCTCGCGAGCAATACGCTCTTTTTCTATGCGTTCTTTTTCACGTTGTTCGGCTTTTTCTCTTTCAATACGTTGGCGTTCTAACTCTTTTTCACGAGCAATACGTTCTTTTTCAATACGTTCTCTTTCAGCGCGTGCAAGCTCATTTTTTTTTCGTTCTTCTTCTATTTTACGTTGTTGTTCTTCAAATTTCTTTTTGGCATTTTCTAATTCAAGAGCTCGTTGTTTTAATTCTTTTTCTTTTAATTTTACTTCTTTTTCTTTTTCTCGAAGTTCTTTTTCTAAAGCGGATTCATCAAGATTATTATTATTATTATTATTATTATTAGAAGTTGTAGATTCATTATTTTTAAAATTAAAAGTTTTTACTTGTTTTTTTAGTCGACCCAAAAAAGATGATGTACTATCCTTTTTTTTAGTCGAATCTGTAGTATTATTTTCAACTACTTTTTCTTTTAGTTCTTTTGACATAAAAAAAATCCTTTCACACACTATTAATTCCTATTATATCATAAAATTATAATATGTTTATATAAAAAACACTTAAAATCCTCGTAATTTATATAAAAAACTTTTATCTCTAATTGAAATATGTTATCATTAATTGTAGATAGTTTTATCAATAAATTTAATAAAGAGGTTATAATTATGAAAAAAACAATTAGCTTTAAAGGAACTCCAGTTACAATTGAGGATAAGTTAAATGTTGGAGAGGTGTTTCCTAATTTTAGAGCAGTAACAAAAACATTATCAGAATTTGAATTAGAAGATTATAAAGGAAAAAAAATTATTGTTAATACTTTTCCTTCTGTAGATACAGGTGTTTGTGCTTTACAAACAATTAATTTTAATAGAGAAGTTCATGATTTGCCAGATACTGTAGTAATAACAGTTTCAAAAGATTTACCGTTTGCTTTAGGCAGATTCTGTGCTGATAAAGAAATAAACAATGCAATTACTGTATCGGACTATAAATATCGTGATTTTGAGAACAACAATGGTCTTTTAGTTGAAGAATTAGGATTATTAACACGTTCTGTGTTTGTTCTTGATGGAAACGGAGTTATCCGCTATAAAGAAGTATTAGAAGAAATCGGAGAAGAACCGAATTATACGGCTGCTCTAGATGCTCTTAAAAAACTATAGAGGGGTAATAGATGACAGAATTAAAATATATTAATAAAGAAGAAAATAAAAATTTACAGATTAAAGATTTAATTACATTAGGTTTATATACAATTTTATTAATTCTTGTAATGGCAGTTGGAATTGGAATTTCAACACTTTTGACATCTGTTATATTTGGAGGTAAAGTTTATTTTGCAACATACACTTCAATAACAGCTGCATTAGTGTGCGGTAGTGTATATAGTTTAATTTTTAACAAAATTAATAAAAATATGGCTATATTTATTATGATTGCGATAATTGGTATTTTTATGACTGTTTCTGGTCACTCGGTAGTGGGTGGAATAGTATTAATCTTTGCAGCAGTTTTAGCAGAAATTGCTTTTAGATATGGAAATGAATATTTATCATATTTATTCTTTAATCTAGGAAATATTGGTCTTATTTTACCAATGTTCTTTATGAAAGATTCATATGTTAAACATCTTCAAAATAGAAATTATTCAGAAGAAAAAATTAATCTAGTGATGAGTTCAACTGATATGAAGACTTTTGTCTTTATTGTTGTGTTCACTGTAATATTTTCAATAGTTGGTACATACTTAGGAAGAAAACTTTATTTCAAAAACTTTAATAAAGCAGGGCTGTAGTAATGTATAAATTAGATATCAGAACGAAAATCTTTATTTTAGTAATTGCCAACATATTAATGTTTAAAATGATGTCTGTAAGCATGCATCTGATAGTTGCACTTTGCTTTTCTATATACTTAGGAGTAAGTTCTAATTATATTAGAATGTCGAGATTTTTTGGGATATATCTTTTCTTTACTGCTTATGAGGTATTCTTTGCGCATACTGTTACTCTGCAAGTAATAGATAGTTTCTTATTGCTTACTGCTTTAATGTTCAAAACATTATATTTTCCTTTATGTGCCGGGATGGCCTTAGTGAGTAGTTCTAAGGTTTCCGAATTAATATGTTTTTTAAGGAACATAAAATTACCAAAGAAAATGATAATAGTGTTGGCAGTATTATACAGATTTTTCCCAGTATTACTGACAGACTATAAATTAATAAAAAATTCATTAAGAATGAAGGGGATTGGAGTAAGTAGAGGGTACTACTTACTTCATCCATTTAAATTTTTTGAGTATATTTTTGTTCCTTATGTAATAATTAGTACCAATATAGCAAATGAGCTTTCAGTCTCATGCTTATGTCGAGGTATTGATAATGAAGAAATACCGAGTAGTTATATTGAATTGAAATTTAGAAAGATTGATTATTTAGTAATGATAATTGTAGCAGTTGCTTTTTGTTATATTATGTATATGAGGTGATAAATTGATAACATTTAAAAATTTTAATTATAAATATATTGAATCACAAAAATTAAATATTGAAGATTTATCACTTAATATAAAAAAAGGTGAATGTGTTCTTTTTACTGGGGCAAGCGGTTGTGGAAAGACTACAATATTAAGGGTTTTAAATGGATTAGCTCCAGAATTTTTTGATGGTGGATACAGTGGTGAATTAAAAGTAGCTCACCTTAATATTGGAGACAAATTAAAAGATTTTTCAAAAGTAGTAGGAAGTGTTTTTCAAAACCCTAAAAATCAGTTTTTCAATCTTGATTCTACGAGTGAACTTGCCTTTAGTATGGAAAATTATGGTTATTCTAAATCAGAGATACAAAGTAGAATTGATGAAGTGATATCAGAATTTTCTGCAGAATATCTGTTGGAAAGAAATGTCTTAGAACTAAGTGGTGGAGAAAAACAAAAATTAGCTTTTATGGCTAGTATGATGTTAGATGCTGATGTATATGTTCTAGATGAGATAACTAGTAACCTAGATTTGAAGTCGATACAGCTTATTTCATCAATAATCGAAACATTGAAGAAAAAAGGTAAAACTATAGTTGTTGCTGAACATAGAATATATTATCTAAAAGA
Source organism: Gemella parahaemolysans (assembly GCF_053758945.1). Lineage (NCBI taxonomy): Bacteria > Bacillati > Bacillota > Bacilli > Caryophanales > Gemellaceae > Gemella > Gemella parahaemolysans. Next base: position 85,876 of record NZ_JBSMTP010000005.1, on the reverse strand, counting down.
TTTAATTGACAGAATGTATATTATTAAAGACGGCAAATTAATTCATGAAGTTACTAAAGAACAGCTATCAGATTTTGACAGTAGAGCTTGCCACACAAGACAAATTGATTTATCTAAAGTGGAGCTAGGTAATAAAGAGAATAGAAATTTTAAAGAAAACTTTTTAAATATCGAAAGACTTGAATATAAAGTTCACGATAGGAAAGTTGAACTCCAAAGTGAAAGTTTCTCAACTTCAAAAATCTATACTATTATTGGTGATAATGGTTGTGGGAAAACAACTTTTGCTAATGCTCTATGCGGTCTACATAAATCAAAACATAAAATTAAATTAGATGAAAAATATCTAAATAATAAAGGTTTAATAAAAAATGCATTTCAAGTAATGCAAGATGTTAACTATCAATTGTTTACTAATCAGGTAGAAAAAGAAATAAAACTTGGTAGTGATAATATATTGTTATTTGATGAAGTTGTCGATAGATTAAACATTAGAAAATTTCTAGATAGACATCCGAATACTCTTTCTGGTGGTGAAAAGCAGAGGGTAGCTATTGCATCAGCACTACTATCTAATAAAAAGATATTAATTTTTGATGAACCTACAAGTGGTTTAGATTATGTTAATATGATAGAGTTAAGTCGTTTAATAGAACAAATAGCTAAGAATGATGTTGTGATATTTATAATTACTCATGATTATGAATTTTTATGTCAGATTTCAGATGAAGTTCTTTATTTTGATAAAGAAGGTATAAAAGAGCGTATCGAAGTTAATGAAGAAAATAAAAATAGAATATTAGAATTAATGAGTTAATGTACATTGTATATTAACTCATTTCTTAACTCAAAAAAGTTGTTAAATTGTAGGTATCATGATAAAATATATAAGTTATAAAAAATAATTAGGATAAGGAGGGAACTTATGTCATACGCTTCAGATATGAAGAAAGAATTAACTTTAATAGAAATAACAAAAGATAGAGAATTTTTATCAGAGTTATCAGCTTTAATAAAGATGAATGGTGTATTAAATATATCAAACGGTAGGTTAAGTTTAAGTTTTCAAACAGAAAATGCCTCTATAGCGCGAAGAATGTTTTCATTAATAAAATTTTTCTATGATGTTCATGTAAATATTTCTGTTAGAAAAAAATTAAAGTTAAAGAAGAATAATGTATATATTTGTCGTTTAGATCAAAATGTCAAAGAAATTTTGACTGATTTGTATATATTAAATGATAACTATACTATGAGAATAGATATAGCAGATGAGTTAATAGATACAGATGAGAAAAAAAGAGCTTATCTTCGTGGTGCATTTTTAGCTGGAGGATCTATTAATAACCCTCGTACTTCTAGTTATCATATGGAAATATTCTCTTCTTACGAAGAACATAATAAGGAATTAAATGAGCTTTTAAATAGTTATAAATTGAATGCTAGAAGCCTTGAAAGAAAAAAAGGTTTCATAGTTTATATTAAGGAGTCTGAGAAAATAGCTGAGTTTATTAATCTTGTTGGAGCGTTTCAAGCGTTATTCCAATTTGAAGATGAAAGAATTGTTAGGGATATTAATAATTCTGTAAACAGAATGCAAAACTGTGATATGGCCAATATGAATAAAACTGTCAATGCTTCAGCAAAACAGGTTGAGGATATTAACATAATAGAGGAAAGAATCGGACTTGATAATATTGATGAGAAACTTAGAGTTGTTGCAGAAGCAAGACTTAAGTATCCAGAATATCCGTTAAAAGAAATAGCGGAAATGATTGAGGATGGGAAATTATCAAAATCTGGTTTAAATCACAGATTCAGAAAGATTGCTAAGATAGCTAAGGAATTAAAAGAAGGTACTTATCAAGTAAAATAAAAGAAGTGAGGAAGAACAATGAGTAAGTGGGATGAACAAATACTAGTAGTTAATAGAAAAGAATTATTTAATAATGAAGAAAATCATTTCTATGGATTTATAGAAAAAAATGATGAGAAAACTAAGAAAATTATTGATACATTTGAATCATATGAAGTAAAACGTCGTGGTGATATGGAAGAAGACCCTAATTATAAGCAATTGATTGGTTATGTTCTACTTAAAGATGAAGCCACAGGCGAGGTACTAGTTTACAAACGTTTAGTTGGTGGAGGAGAAGCGAGACTGCACGGGAAAGCATCTGTTGGTATTGGTGGACATATGAATGAAGTTGAAGGAAAAACAATTTTTGAAATGTTAAAAATTAATGCCGCACGTGAATTAAATGAGGAAGTTGGAGTTTCAGAAGAAGAAGCTTTAAATAACCTACATTTTATTGGTCTAATAAATGATGATAAGACAGAAGTTGGGCAAGTCCATGTAGGCGTTGTTTATGAGTGTAAAGTAGATAAACAACGTGTAGAAGTTAAGGAAGATGATACTCTTGTTATAAAATGGATGACAGGAGAAGAGGCCAAAGCAGAAGAAAATTATGAGACTTGGTCAGAATTTTTAAAACCAATTTTTTAATAAATAAAGATGAACTTTTATAGGTTCATCTTTATTCGTTAAATTAGTAATATTAATTATATGACGTTATAAAATCTTACATAATATTGAAAAAAATATTACTTAAATGTAATATTAAATTATGAAATTTAAAACATAGTAGTAATTAATAGTTAATACTAAACAGTATTATTCTGTTTAAAAAATTAATATAAAATAAGAAAGGATGATAATATGTTTAATATTAAAATGGATATGATTCAAACGGTCGGATTGGCTGTTATTATATTAATTCTAGGAAGATTATTAAGGAAAAAGATTAAGTTTTTTGAGACTTATTGTATTCCTTCTCCCGTTGTTGGAGGTTTCTTATTTGCTATAATTAATTTAATTTTAAGAAAAACTAATTTAGTTATCTTCGAATTTGATAATACGTTACAAAGTTTCTTTATGACATTATTCTTTACAAGTATTGGTTTCAATGCGAGTTGGAGATTATTAAAAGTTGGTGGGAAAAAGGTAGTTATGTTCCTTATTATGGCTGTAATGTTAGTGATACTACAGAATGTTGTAGCTGTAGGAGTTGGGTATTTAACAGGTGTAGATCCGCTAATCGCATTACTAACTGGTTCAACTGCTATGACAGGTGGACATGGTACTGCAGCAGCGATGGCACCTATAGTAGAAGAATTAGGGCACACAGGGGCTAAGAGTGTTGCCATTGCAGCAGCTACTTTTGGGCTTATTGCAGGCTCTAGTCTAGGTGGTCCATTAGCAAATAGACTAATTAAAGGAAAGAAACTAGAGGTTGTAGCAGAGAAAGTAGATAATGAAAAAGTAAAAAATGATGAGTTTCTTTTTAATAACGATGTAAGAAAACTTGATGGGGAGAATTTTGCTAAAGCATTCTTTTTAATTTTATTATCGATGTTTATTGGTAGTTATGTTTCTACATTTTTAAATCAGTTTCTAAATTTTCCAAATTACATAGGACCAATGATTGTTGCGGCTGTTTTAAGAAATATATCTGATAATACAACTAAGTTTGATTTGCACTATGAAGAAGTACATATTTTAGAAGATGTTTCGTTAAACCTGTTCTTAGGAATGGCAATGATTAGTTTAAGATTATGGGAATTAAGTAGTGTAGCAGGCCAATTGGCAGTATTATTACTTGTACAAGCGCTTTTAGCATGGGTATTTATCTACTTTGTAACATTTAGATTTATGGGTAGAAATTATGATGCGGCAGTATTATCTGCAGGGCATGTAGGTTTTGGGCTTGGAGCAACTCCGAATGGTATTGCAAACATGCAAAGTGTTTGTGATAAATATAAACACTCACATATAGCATTCTTTGTGATGCCTATAGTCGGTGCATTGTTTATAGATTTCTTTAATGTAGCGATAATAAGTGGATTCTTCTCGTTCTTGTCGAGATAGAAGATTTTTGCTTGATTAAGTATCTTAATCAAGCTTTTTTTGAAACTGCTTGATGAATATTTTAATGTATAATATAATAGTAAAGATAGTTTTAACCATGTAATAGATTATTTGAGATAAGGAGAAAAAAGTGAAGAATAGGAAGTATTCTATAAGAAAAGTTTCTGCTGGTATTGCTAGTATTATTATTAGTTTAAATGTTTGGAAAATTGGCACGGTAAACGCTGCAACAAATTCTAATATATCAACTAGTAGTAAAGTTATTATTGGTAAAAATGGAGTTATACCGGATGTTAAGCCAAATCTATCAGGAAATGTAATAGAAGAACCTATAGGAGAACAACCTGTAAAATCAGAAGATAAATCATCCTATAAATCAATAGAAAAAACATCAGAGAAGTTGTCAGAAAAGACAATAGAAAAAACAGAGACTAAATCAGCAGAAAAACCTTCTGATAGATTATTTGATAGACTAGCAGAAAAAACAACAGAAAAACCAACAGAACAGTCACTTGACAAATCAATAGAAAAGCCAATAAAAGAATCGGCTATTAATTCTTTAGAAACAGATTCTAAAGAGGAAATTAAAAATGATATATTAGTCGGAAATTTATCTGGTCGTGAAATCAAGGTTTCTTTTAAAAGAGGGAGTATCTCTGTTGAGAAGTTGTATATAGAACCAATAAATGATAATCATTTAAACGAGACAATTAAGCATAAACTAGGTAGTGATTATAATATAATTGAGATATTTGAGATTCATTTCGAGAAAGATTACAAAAAAGTTGATATTAATATAGAAAGAACTGTGGCAGTCGCAGTTGTAAAAAAAGATAATTCTGAACTAGAAGTTTATCATATAGCTGATGGAAATAATCTTGAAAAGGTAAATAGCAGATACAATGTAGGCGAGTTAAAATTTAATATAAATCATTTCAGTAAGTTTACTATAGTAGAACGAATAAAAATAGGAGCGAAAGATTTAGAAGAAAGAGCTCAAATAGTAATCCCAGAAAAAAAAGAAAATAAAGAAAAAGAAGATGATGAATTACCTAAGACTAATAGTATTAAACAGATAAAAATACTACCTAAGACTGGTATAGCCGTAAACTCATTTATCTTTATAGGATTCTTTTTATTAATCGAAGCCATTATTATACGAAAAAAGAAAAATTACTATAACTAATTGAATATAAATAACATATGGATATCATACTGGAGTATACAGATGGTATCCATTTTTATGTTTTAAGTTAAATTGATATGTTTATTATTAGTAAATATTATCAATGAAATTTCAGTGTATGAATAATAAAAATAGATGCGAATAGTGAAGTTTAATTAAATTCAACTACTTTAAATCGTAAAGATACCTATTTACAACCATCAATTAATGTGGTAGAATAAATCGTAACTATTACGAATAAGTGTTAAGGAGAAAATAGTATGAACAAGAAAAAAAAGATTATTACTGGTGCATGTGGTTCATTAGTAATTGGTTTATCTGCATTCGTAGGATATGAATATGGAAAACACCAAACATATGAGACAACTCCACTAGTACAAAATACAGCACAAGCAAAAAAAATTAATTATTCCGATAAAGTTAGCTCGATAGTGGTAAGCGAAATTACTGAAGATGGTTATGTTACACTCCACGGAGATCACAGCCATTACGAAAAAGGATTAGTACCATATAACGCTAAAATTCTTGATTCATTAGTTTATAAAAATAAATACTACAAACTAAAAAATGAAGATATTCAATATGAACTTGCAGAAGGATACGTTATAAAGGTTAATGGTAAATATTACTACTATCCAAAAGAAGGAATTTCTCAAAATAATGTTGTAGATGAAAATACTGCAAAAGAAATTTCAGCACACGCACATCATCATCACCATCATGGTGACTCTAGCGAAACTAAAGAAAATGAAGATAGCTACACATTTAATCCAAAAGATATTGTAAGTGAAACTCAAGATGGCTATGTAGTTCGCCATGGAGATCACTTCCACTATATTAGGAAAAATGAATTATCATCTTCACAATTATCACAAGCAAAGCAATCTGGAGTTAATTCTTCTTTAGCATCAACAACTGCAGGAGTGACAATTCCAACGAGTGATGGCTATATTTTTAAAGGCGAAAGTGATATTATAGGAAGAAACAGTTTTGGCTTTATAGTTCAACACGGAAGTCACCAACATATTATCCCATATTCACAGTTAAGAGGAACACAATGGGAGTATTTATTAAATAATCAAGGAACTACAACTAGTAGCACTAATACGACAGTAATAAACACTCAAAAAACTAATATAGAAAATGACAATCATCATGATCATCAGGAATATTCATCAGAACATGTAGACGATAATAAATTTGATCCAGAAGATATAGTAAGTGAGGATGAAAATGGATATACAGTACGTCACGGGGACCACTTCCACTATATTCAAAAGAGTAAAGTAAACAAACCTAAAGAAAGCGTCAAACCAGCACCAACTATTCCTACTTTACCTGAGGTGAAAAATGAAGAGAAACCAAAAGTAGAAGAAGTAGTTGTAAGACCTAGCATTTTATTATTTGCTGGAATTCAATTTGAGACTAGTGATGGATTTAAACTATCTGAAGATAGTATAAGAACACCAACTTCAACAGGATTTTTTGTAGTTCATGGTGAACACCAACACTTTGTATTTTACAAACAATTAGTTAATTCTAAGTGGGAAAAACTTATTCCATATCAACATCTGAATCAAGCTAAAGAAGAGTACGACAAGTTAGAAAAAGAAGTTAATAAGAAGATTGATTATCTTTCTAAGAAACATAATTTAGGTAAAGAAAAATTTAGTTATGTAAGTACTTCTAATGGAGATGCAATATCTTATGATGGAAAAATAGAATTGTTAAAAGATATTAGTGTTAATGAAAAAATAGAAAATAATAATAATTCAGAAAGTAATACTACTTCTAATGTTGAGGGAAATAATCAAGAAAACATTAGAGAAGAAAAAGAAATTGAAGAAAAAATCGATTATGTTGCTAAACAATTAAATATAGATAAAAGTTCTATAAAAGTAATTGAAACAGCAGAAGGTAAGGCACTGGTATATCCACATGGAGATCATAGCCATACTATATTGGTTAAAGATGTAAATACATCTAAACCTTTGGCAGATCCACATAGTAATTTGGGAGCTGAGACGCTGAAAAAATTAGGGTTTGATGATGACATTATCCATGATATTCAACATGCATCAGCTGATACTGACTTTCCTACACAAGAAACAAGTGTAGAGAAAATGAAAGAGTGGTTAAAAACTGTTAAGTATCTAAACATAGGTCAAAATAAAGATCCACTTAAAAGAAATGGATTGGATCTTATGCCAAATATTGAGGTTCTAGGTATTGGATATACTTCTATCAATGACATTACACCTGTTTATAAATTCAAGAAATTGAAACAATTATACGTATCAAGAACAGGTATTAAAGATTATTCATTTATAAAAAATATTCCTACATTAGAAGGAATAGATTTCTCTGAAAATGATATACAAGATATTTCATTCTTAAAAGATTATCCAAATTTAAAATTGGTATCTGCTGCAGGAAATAATATAGAAAATATTGAAGTACTAAAAAATCTTACTAACTTAGAGTCGTTGAATTTAGACAATAACAAGATTAAGGATATCTCACCTCTAAAAGATTTAAATCACTTAAAAGCAGTTAGTCTTGAAAATAATAATATTACAAAATTAGATGCATTGAGTAACAAAAATGAATTAGAACGTTTATTCTTATCTAACAACAGTGGGTTAGAATTGTCGACCTTGAAAAATGATAATTTAGAACAGCTGACGGTGAATAATACTAATATAAGGGACTTGAGTGTTGTTTCTAACTTACCTAAGTTGAAAAAAATAGTGGCAAATGATAATAAAATAACAACATTATCTCATTTGAAAAATGCTAAAGTTTTAGAAAGTGTAGAAGTTAATAATAATAAAATTGATAGTTTAGATTTTGAAAACAGTACAATTACAAGTATAGAAATTAAAAACAATAAATTAGAAGATATTAATAACATTAATAAACTACCTGCACTTGAAAATTTAGATGCCAGTGCCAATAAAATTAGTGAGTTCCCATCTAATAAACAAGATAAATTGATTAATCTAACAGTAAATAACAATGTTATTAAATTAATGGAAAATGTAAATAATCTTACAGCCCTAAAATACTTAACAATGTCAAATAACTATGTATCTACATTAGCATTAAAAGAAAAAAATAAAACTTTAGAATACCTAGATATAAGTCATAATACTCTTCCAAAAGAAGAGTTAGAAATTCCAAGTGATGGAAATATTCCAAAAGGAATAATGAGTAATTTTGAAAAAGTTGAAGGAGGAGATATAAAAGATAACTATACATTGTCTGCTGATTTTATTACAGAGCAAGCAGAAAAATTACAAGAAGAAATATTAAAACTTAAAGAAGAGAAAAAATTATCTTCAGAAGTCGCTGATGAATTAAAACAAAAAGCTCGTATTATTTATCTTGATATGTCTTACAGTGTAGATCAAAGTAGAAATAAACAAATTGATTTAGAAAAACAATTGAGTGAAATAAGAAAACAAGTTAAAGAAAATTTAGTTGAACCAACTAACGAGATAGCTAATAAAGAAAATTCAGCTACCGAGTCGCCTAATACAGAAGCTGAGCATGCTTCAGAAGTAGCAAATCATAATGAAGTAGAAGAACATGATTTTGTATTCGATGTGAATAATATTGTTAGTGAAGAAGCAGATGGCTATATTGTAAAACATGGTGATCATAATCACTTCGTTAAAAAATCTGATTTATCAGCTAAACAATTAGAAGAAGCAAAAGAATTTTTGGCTAAGAAAGGTGAAGCAACAACTGAAGATAAAGCAACATTAGACAGCAAGAAAAATTATATTTCTCTATTCTATGGAATAAATGTTAGTGATATTTCAGTTGAGAGTAACATGTTAGTATTTAACTATAACGGAGTAGTTAAACGTATTGCACTTAGAGATATAACTGTTCCAGCGATGAGTTCAGATTTAGAAGGAGATTTTGAAAAAGAAATAACAGCATTGGCAAGCAGTATGAATACAACAGTTGAACATATTCAGGTACAAGATGGACAAATGATAGTAAATCATGGTGATCACAACCATTATTATCCAATTAAGAGTCCTGGATGGAGATTATATAATCAAAACAAAATACCCTATATAGAGATTCCAAAAGTAAATGGGAATATTGATGAAGCTGTAGTTAATAGTAGATTAACAGAATTAGAAAATAAAGCTCAGACTATACTTGCTAATAATCCAGCGAAATTAAGAAAAGTACTAAATTGGTTGAATAACTTTAGAGACGTTAGTTTAGCCTGGCATGTTACAGCAACAGATGGTTATTTACAAGCATTAGATAAGTTTGAAAAAACTCAAATTAGTGCATAACTTTATATTATAAAAAATAAAAGATAGTGGAGTGGGAAGAGATAACCTAAAGCTATTATCTTTTTATAAAGGTTTTTTAGTTGATACGGACTGGGAAAAAGACTCAAGGAGTTTATGTAAACTCTTTGAGTCTTTCTTTATAGGTTCTTTATTTATTGTTTTAGAGAATAATTAACTAGTCTCTTTCAATTTTAGTGATTCCTCTCATGTATGGACGAAGAACCTCGGGTACCGTGATAGAACCATCTTCATTTTGATAGTTTTCGATAATAGCTGCTAGACAACGTCCTACCGCTAATCCAGAACCGTTTAATGTGTGAAGGAATTCAACTTTTCCAGTATCTTCACGTTTGAAACGCATGTTTGCACGACGCGCTTGGAAATCTGTACAGTTTGAACAAGAACTGATTTCTTTATATGCATTATAACTTGGTAACCAAACTTCGATATCGTAAGTTTTAGCACTAGAGAATCCTGTATCTCCAGAACATAGAGTAATTACACGATATGGTAAGTTTAATTTTTTAAGGATATTTTCAGCATGTCCTGTCATTATTTCTAATTGTTCGTATGAATTTTCAGGTTTAGCAAAGCGAACCATTTCTACTTTATTGAATTGGTGAAGACGGATTAATCCACGAGTATCACGACCTGCGCTTCCTGCTTCAGATCTGAAACAGATACTGAATGCTGTAACTCCTTTTGGTAACATATCTTCAGTTAAGATCTCTCCATTGTAGTAGTTTGTTAATGGAACTTCGGCCGTTGGGATAAGAGTTAAACCTTCTGATTCAACTGTATATACATCTTCAACGAATTTAGGAAATTGACCTGTACCAAATAGTGCAGTTCTATTAACTAATTGAGGTACCATGAATTCTTCATATCCATGTTCAACAACGTGAGTATCAATCATAAAGTTGATTAATGCACGTTCAAGAAGAGCTCCAGCTTTTTTGTAGTATACGAATCTACTTCCAGAGATTTTGGCTGCACGTTCGAAATCTGCAATGTCTAATTCTTCAACTAAATCCCAGTGGGCTTTTGGTTCAAAGTCAAATTCTCTTACTTGTCCAATACGACGAACTTCGATGTTTTCATCTTCATCTTCACCGATAGGAGTCTCATCAGAGATAAGGTTAGGGATTCTAATAATTTTTTCATTAATTTCTTCTGCGATTTGTTTAACTTCAATATCACGAGTTGTAATTTCATCAGAAACTTTTTTCATATCAGCTATTACATCTGAAGCATCTTCACGTTTTCTTTTTAAGATTGCAATCTCTTCACTTTTTTTGTTACGAAGTGCTTTTAGATCTTCCACTTGAACAAGTAGCTCACGACGTTTTTTATCTAAGTCGATAAGTAGATCAACTACATCTGTTTCTAAGTTTCTTGCTGCTAATTTTTCTTTTACCATTTCAGGATTTGCTCTGAATAATTTAATATCTAACATAATTATATGCTCCTTCTAAATAATTTATTTTGATTGAATTTTACAAGTAAAATAAAAAATCCCTTACGTCAAAGACGCAAGGGACGATTAATTTCTATACCGTGGTTCCACCCAAATTCAATCTAAAAGATTCTTGTAAATTAATTTGATATTATTTATAGTAGAATTTTAAAATAAACAATAAGCACTTTCAGCATCTGTGCCCTCTCTGGGAATGTTTTTAGATTAAAACATGTCTATAATCAAATTTTATATATCTATTTAACCTAATTTTACTCTATTTTTATCTTTTTTGTCAAGTCTTTTTAGATTATTTCTCTTCTGTTTGGTTGTTGGTTGTTTCTTCTTTTGATGTAGTACTGTTAGAAGTATCTTCTTTTTCTGTGTTGTTTTTTGGCTCTACTGTAGTTGTATTGTTGCTACTAGAAACTTTGTTTTCTGAGTTAAGAGTCGTACTATTTTCATTTTCTGTTGAAGGTTCTTTTGGTTTAGCACTTGCTAATAATGCAGCAAGTAATCTGTCGATATCATTAATTAGTATCGTTTCAGCTTTTCCACCAAGTGTGAAGTTTACCGCTTTTCCATATGGTGTTTCAATAATATTCAGCGAATCTGGAGAAAGTTTAAAGATTCCCGCAAGTAAGTTTACTTTTGCAGTTTCTGCTGGAGTAAGTTCTACTTTTTTATTATCTGTCGTATTATTTTCTTCTTTAGGAGTACTTACTTCATTGTTTGGTTGATTTCCAGTGTTACTTTCATTATTTGTGTTATTATCTTTTTCTTCTTCTGGTTTTACTTCAGTGGCTGGAGTAGTTAATTCAGTTTTCTCTGTTGTTTTATTTGCATATTTTTCAAAATCTGCTTTGTCATACTTGGCATTAGAGAATTCGATTGGGAATGAAGGATCGTTTGCTTCTTTAGCGAATTGTTCAGCTGAAGAGCGAAGTGTTGCACCATCACTGTCAGTCTCATTTAATTTATTATATTTTTCACCAAATTCTACTTTTGAACTTTCATTGTGTTCTAGTGCGTAGTGAAGAGCATTTTTCGCATTAATAAGTCTTGTAACAAGTGTTCTCATAGGGGTTCTAGTGATGAATGCTTGAGATTCATATGAATCTTTTACAAGAGAAGCAAGTTCTTCACGTAGTTGGTTATCAATCTTATCACTATCTATATTCTCCAAGAAGTATTTGATGTAACTTACAGTTGTAATACTTTCACGATCTTCAAATTTTTGAAGTTCATCTAGCATATGACTAACTTTATTTAGTGTATTAGCATCTTTATTTGAGCTAGCTTCATTTAACTCATTAGTTAAGTCAGTTTTTGAAAGACCATATTTTTCAATATCAGTATCTTTGATTCTATTTAGTAGAGTATTATATTTTTTAACTAATTCATCATTTTTAGAAGTATTCGCATTAGCTTCTTCTTGAATGTATTTTTTGTCAAAATTATTCAACATTTCAAGGTATCCGTCAGTAGAGTTGGTTGGTAATTCTTCTATTGTTGCGCGTAATTGATCTAGTGCACGATTTACACGGTTTGCTTGCTTTTTATCATTGCTGTGTTTAGCAAGGTTATTAGCTTTAAGTTCCTCGATACGTTTGAATACAGCTTCTTTATCAAAGTCTCCCGCAACATAGTTTCCTGTGATATTAGGAATTCTATTTTTGTAGTAGATGTCAGCTCCTTTAGATAAAATTTTAACAAAATGATCATGATCTCCATGAGGAATTACAAATTTATCCCCGTCACGTTTGATTTTATCTGCAGGAATACCTGTACGTTTTGATAAAGCAAGTAATTCATTTTCAAAATCCACTTCATCATCACCTGTAACTTCTGGAATATGGAATTTCTCGCGAGGAATTAGATATGGGTGAATGTGTGTTGGATCGTAAGCATGAGCTGGTTCATTAAATACGAAGAAATCTTTTGTTACTTTAACAGCTTCTTTTGGTACTCCGTAAACTTCAGCGATGTAATTAATTTGTTTTTGGATCTCTTCAGTTATTGTAACATCAGTTTCATCAATATGAATTGCATTTAATAATACAATGTGACTATGATCACCATGAGGGTAAGCTAATGCTTGACCATTTTCAGTTTCTACTAATTTAATAAGTTTAGGGTCAATTCCTAGTATTTTAGCTAGGTGATTAATTTTTTTAGTCACTTCTTCAGAATAATTTTCTTTAATTTCTTTTTCTGTATTATTTTCTTCTTTGTTGTTTTCTACTGGCTTTTCAGTAGGTGCTTCAGTTACATCGTTAACATTAATATCATCTAATAATGTTGTTTTACCGTCATATGAAAGGGCATCTCCTTTTTCCGTAGATACATATTTAATTGTATTTTTATTAATGTTATTTTTACTTGATAAATAGTTTATTTTTTCAGTTACTTTATCTTCTAATTCCTTATATTCTTTTTTAGCTTGTTCTAAATATTTTTCAGGAATTAATTTTTCAAATTTAGAATTTACTAATTGTTTGTAGTATACAAAGTGTTGGTGTCCATTATGATCAACCACTAATCCTAATGAATTCGGAGTGCCAACAGTATTTTCGTTTAAAACAAAACCATCGCTAGTCTCAAATTGAACTCCAGCAAATGATAAAATGCTAGGTCTTACAACTGTTTCTTCTACTTTTGGTTTCTCTTCATTTTTTACCTCAGGTAAAGTAGGAGTTGGAATAACTGGAGCTGGCTTAACAGTTTCAGCAGGTTTTTCTACCTTATTCTTTGGAATATAGTGGAAATGATCTCCATGACGTACTGTATATCCATTTTCATCTTCACTTACGATATCTTTTGGATCAAATTTATAATCATCTTCATGTTCTGATGAATGTTCATGATGATTGTCATTTACTATATTAGTTTTTGGAGTGTTTACTACTGTTGTATTAGTGTTGTTAGTTGTAGCTCCTTGATTATTTAATAAATACTCCCATTGTGTTCCTCTTAACTGTGAATATGGGATAATATGTTGGTGACTTCCGTGTTGAACTATAAAGCCAAAACTGTTTCTTCCTATAATATCACTTTCGCCTTTAAAGATATAGCCATCACTCGTTGGAGTTGTTACTCCTGCAGCTGATGATGCTAAAGAAGGATTAACTCCAGATTCTTTTGCTTGTGATAATTGAGAAGCTGATAACTCACTTTTCTTAATATAGTGGAAGTGATCGCCGTGACGAACAACGTAACCATCTTGAGTTTCACTTACTATGTCTTTTGGATTAAATGTGTAGTTATCTCCACTTCCTTTAGATTCACTATGGTGGTGATGGTGATGATGTGCGTGTGCTGAGATTTCTTTTCCAGTATTTTCGTCAACAACATTATTTTGAGTAATACCTTCTTTAGGATAGTAGTAATATTTACCGTTGACTTTTATAACATAACCTTCTGCAAGTTCATACTGAATATCTTCATTTTTTAGTTTATAATCTTTGTTTTTATAAACTAATGAATCAAGAATTTTAGCGTTATATGGTACTAATCCTTTTTCGTAATGGCTGTGATTTCCGTGGAGTGTAACATAACCATCTTCAGTAATTTCACTTACCACTACCGAGCTAACTTTGTCAGAGTAATTAATTTTTTTTGCTTGTGCTGTATTTTGTACTAGCGGTGCTGTTTCATATGCTTGATGTTTCCCGTATTCGTATCCTGCAAATGCAGATAGTCCGATTACTAACGAACCGCATGCACCAGTAATAATTATTTTTTTCTTGTTCATTCTCTTTTCTCCTTAATCATTCAATTCAAAACAATTCCGATTTATTATAACATGATTATTTACGATTGTAAATAGTTGTGTTTACGATTTGTGAAAAAATATTGCTGATATATTTGTATATACTTAATTATTTTAAAAATATAATAATTTTATGATATTTAGAAAGCGAAATTATATTTTTTAATTAAAAGCTATGTTATAATAAATAATAGTATAATCAGAAAGGAGGAACAGTTATGACACAATTTGATTTTAAAAAGTTGGTTGATGCTGAGTATTTATTAAATAATAGAACAAATAACAATGTAGTTGTCATAGATGCACGTGGAGGAATGCTTGAAGAAGGTTCTTTAATGTATGACAAAGCAATTGTTGTTGATTGGACTGATATAAGTTTGCTTGGAGAATTTGGTGGAGAAGAACTGGGAAAATTATTATCTAAAGAGAATTATCAACAAATTTTTTCTAAACTAGGAATTACCGATGAATCTGAAGTACTAGTATATGGTTTTACCATGCCTGAACAAGGATTTGGAGATGAAGCAAGAGTTCTGTATACATTTAGTTATGCAGGATTTGATAATGTTAAATTTATCGATGGTGGATATAAACAAGTTGAAAAATTAGGATTTAATAAAAATTATGAACCATCAATTGACAGAATTGATGTTAACGATGTAGTTCGTAGCGAAGCAACTCAAAATGATAAAGCTATTTATACAGACGAATTATTATTAAAAATAGGTAATACAGATGTTCAAATTATTGATACTAGATTAGAAGTTGAATATAATGGTCGTGTAATTTATGGAGAGAATAAAGCAGGTCATATTCCTGGTGCAATTTCACTTCCATTTAATACGTTAGTTGATAATAATGGATTCTTAAAATCTAGAGAAGAATTAGAAAAATATGTAACTGACAGAGGCTTAGATAAAAATAAACTACAGGTTACTTATTGTACTACTGGAGTTCGTGCTTCGTACGTTGCGGTAATATTAGAAGAGTTAGGTTTTAAAGTACGAAATTATGAACCTTCATTTGCAAGATATGCTAATGTTGGAGAAGTAGTATTAGATTAAAATAATAAGGAGAAATATTATAGAAAATGAATGATATGACAGGATATCTATTTTGGGGATTTTTAATTGTTTATGGAGTGGTAATGTTTTTATTATCACCTAAGAAAGTAACAGAAGCAGGATTCTTTAGAGGTGATGGTAACAGAGGTGAAAAACCTACTGAGATGATGCTTATGTTAAGTATTTTTATAAGTTGGATTTTTGCTAAATCTGTAACAAATGCTGCAAACTTAGGTGCTCAATATGGATTTGTAGGTGGATTAGCCTATGCAACATATTGGCTTTGTATTCCTATTTGTGGTTTAGCAATTTATAGATTAAGAACAAAGTACCAAGCAAAAGGATTAGTAAGTTTCTTAACTTCTAATTATGGAAAGGCAGCTTCTGTTGTATTTTCAGCAGCGATACTTATTCGTTTATTTAATGAAGTATGGAGTAATACTTCTGTTGTAGGTGGATATTATGGGAAAGCAGGTAGTAAAGAGTTTATTATCTCTGCAATTCTATTTACTGCTATTACTTTGGGGTATACTGTACTTGGTGGATTAAGAAGCTCAATCGTAACTGATGTTATTCAAGCCGTTATTTTTATATTCTTTGTTGGTTGGGTAGTTACTTTAATTTTACCGCAACACAACATTAGTGATTTTGTAACATCAGGTAATTGGGCGATGAACGCAGGTGTAGATATGTTACTAGTAACAATTCTACAATTATTTAGTTATCCATTCCATGATCCAGTACTTACAGATAGAGGATTCATAGCTAGTGAGAAGACTATGCTTCGTGCATTTTTCGTATCTGGTATACTAGGATTCTTCTCTATTCTAATCTTTAGTTTTATTGGAATTCATGCGAAATTAATTGGAATGGAAGTAAGTAGCAACGTTCCAGCAGCTTTAGGTAAAACTTTAGGTGTCGTAGGGTATTTTGCTATGATAGTAGTAATGATATCGGCAGCAGGTTCTACGCTTGACTCTACATTTGCAAGTTTAGGGAAGTTAACTGCTAAGGACTTACCAGAAATGTCTAATAGAGGATTAAAAAATCCTAAGAAAGTAGCTGTTTTATTTATGATTGCATTTGCGATTATAGGTAATCTTCCAATGATTATGGGAACAGATATTCTTAAAGCTACAACGATTAGTGGAACAATGGTAATTGGACTAGCACCGATTTTCTTACTATACGGTTTTGTTAAACCAACAAAACTAGGATTCCACTTAAGTTTTTGGATTGGAATTATTTTAGGAATACTATTAACTATTAATTTAATTCCTACAAGTTGGGCTATTGGTACAGGTAAGAATGCATTACTACTAGGAGTTAATTTATACGGATTAATTTTGTGTACTATTGGTTATGTAGTGCCAGGAATGTTCGCAAAAAATAAATAAATATAATATAATAAAAGTAAAGATGGTAAGTCTTTACTTTTATTTTTAATTTGGAGAGAGTTGTATGGAAAAAGGTAGAAATTGTTCATTAGAGTATATTCTTCAAAAGGATTGGACAAAGAAAAGTAAAAAATTAGAAGAGGAAGTAATCTATATAGTTGGAGGATTATATGGAAATAGATATGCTTTAGAAATTATCAATAAGATGGCACATGATGAAAATGCGAAGGTAGTTTTTAATGGTGATATGCATTGGTTTGATATCGAAAAGGAAGATTTTTTAAAGATTGAAGAATTATCTAAAGATAGTATAAAACTTTTAGGAAATGTTGAATTTGAACTATTAAATAATACATCATCTTTAGGATGTGGATGTAATTATCCTGAGGACGTTAGTGATGGAGTAGTAGAACGATCAAACATTATTCATAATATGATGAAAGAAAATATTAAAGGTAATCAAATTCTTAATGACATAAAAGAACGTTCTAAAACCTTAGTTTTAGATTTTTTTGGTAAAAGGGTTGCAATTACTCATGGTGACGAAAAAAGTATGTCAGGTTGGGAATGTTCAAATGGGAATTTAAAATTAGTATCTAGAAAGAAAGAATTAGACAATTGGTTTAAAGAGAATGATATAGACATATTAGCGACTACACACACATGTCTACCAGTTGTATATAATAATGGAAGAAATATTGTTATTAATAATGGTGCGGCTGGAATGGCGAATATACAGGGGCGAACATTTGGTCTATTTACTAGAATAGCTAGAAGTAAGCATGAAAAAGCAATTATTTCACAAGAAATAGGTGAATTATTTGTTGAGTTAGTTAAAGTTGATTTTGATATAGAAAAATTCAAGTTATGGTTTGGAAAAATTTGGAGTGAGGGCTCACCAGCGAGTATTTCTTATAAGAATCGTATAATTAATGGAACATCATTAGCAATAGAAGATATTATTGTTTAGGAGGTCGTATGATTAGAAAAGCAACGAAAGAGGACTTTAGAGTAGTAGAAGGACTATTTAAGTTTATTAAGTCATTAGAGATAGATATATTTAAAGATTATTCAGAAGAGAAAGTTTTAAAGATTTTAGAATATGTATTTTCATCTGAATATGATAGATTTAGTTATAAAAATTGTACGGTATATGAAACTGAAGGTGTGATTAAAGGATTCTCTTTTACATATCATTATGATGAAGTCAATAAAATGAAAGAGTTTTGGTATGGTGAAATCATTAGTTACTTTGGTTTGAAAGAAGATACAATAATTTTCGATTATGATGAAGTGTTACAAGGAGAATTCTATTTAGATACATTATTTGTTTTTTCTAATGCTAGAGGAGAAGGTATTGGTAATAAACTATTAACAGAATTTGTTAATAGTGGAGAATCTAAGTTAAGTTTAAATGTTGCACAATCAAATAATAGAGTGAGAAAGTTATACGAAAGTTATGGATTTAAAAAAGAATGTGAAATATTTATAGGTCATGAGGAATATGATCATTTAATAAAAAGAAAATAAGTTGCTCAAATCGTATTTTCAGAAAATTTATTTTAATTTTAAAAATATAAATTACCAAATTATTAAAATATATGATATAATTGAGAATATGTATAAACATAAGGAGAAAAAATATGGTTGAATTACTAAGAAAAGATCAAAAAGTTGAAAATACTTGGGACTTAGAATCAATGTTTAAAACAAATGAAGATTTTTGGAACCAATTTAAAGAAGTAGAAAAACTTATTCCAGAAATAAAAAACTATAGAGGAAAAGTTAAAGAAGGCGCAAAAGGACTATTAGAGGTTTTTAAAGCCGAAGAAGATATGTCTTTAAAAATGGAGCAATTAACTATTTATGCTTTTCTAAGAAAAGATCAGGATAGTACTGATGCTGAATACGGTGAATTATATGCTAAAACAATGAATTTAAGTTCTAAGTTTTATGCGGAATGGTCATTTTTAAAACCGGAACTACTTTCTATTGAAGAAGATGTATTATTGGGATATGTAGAAGAACTAGATGAACTGAAAGTTTATAAGTTTAAGTTAGAAAAACTAAATAAAAAACGTCCTCACACTTTAGATCCAGAACAAGAAAAAATCATTGCAATGGCCGGAGAAGCTTTAAATGCAAGTGATGAAACTTTTTCAGCGTTAAATAATGCTGATGTTGAATTTGAACAAGTAGAAGATAAAGATGGAAATAAATATACTTTAACTCATGGGACTTATGGAACTTATATGGAAAGTACGGATAGAGTACTTAGAAAAAATACATTCCATGCCTTGTATAATTATTTTAAAAAACATAATAATACATTAGCTTCTACATTAGGTGGAAACTTAAAAAGAAAAAAATATTATGCAGATGTTTATAAATATTCATCAACAAGAAATAATGCATTATCTAACAACTTAATTCCTGAGGAAGTTTATGATAATTTAGTATCGGTAGTAAATCAAAAAATCCCTGCTTTACAAAGATACTACAAT
Source organism: Gemella parahaemolysans (assembly GCF_053758945.1). Taxonomy (NCBI): domain Bacteria; kingdom Bacillati; phylum Bacillota; class Bacilli; order Caryophanales; family Gemellaceae; genus Gemella; species Gemella parahaemolysans. Next base: position 66,247 of record NZ_JBSMTP010000005.1, on the reverse strand, counting down.
TTACATAAACGAGCAAAAGGTTTTGAAGATTTTAGACTATATGATAGATCAGTATCGATGGTAAAAGGAGAGCCGTTAAAATTCACATTTGAAGAGGCTCGTGATATTGTACTTGAAGCGGTTAAACCAATGGGTGAAGAATATGTTAACGACATGAGAAAAGCATTCACAGAACGTTGGATTGATGTTTATCCAAATAAAGGTAAACGTTCTGGAGCTTATTCATGGGGAGGTTATACTACAAAACCATTTGTACTATTAAATTTTGATGGAACATTAAATGACGTATATACTTTAATTCACGAATTAGGTCACTCTATGCACTCATTCTATACTAGAAAAAATCAGCCATATGTATATGGAGATTATTCAATCTTTGTTGCAGAGGTTGCATCAACTTGTAATGAAGCATTATTAACGGAATACCTTTATAATAAATTTGAAAAAGAAGGCAACAAAAATGGTATGCTACGTGTACTTAACCAGGCATTAAGCGGCTTTACATCTACAGTATATAGACAAACTCAATTTGCTGAATTTGAGCATAAAATTAATCAACATCTTCAAAATGGGGGAGCTCTAACAGCTGAATATTTAAATACTGAATACTTCAATCTAATCAAGAAATACTATGGTGATGTATTTACTTATGATGAAGATATAAAATATGAATGGTCTAGAGTACCCCACTTCTATTACAATTACTATGTATACCAATATGCGACTGGATATTCTGCAGCACAAGCATTATCAAAATTAATCTTGGAAGATAGTAAAAACGCTAAAGTTTATATCGATGAGTTTCTTTCTAAAGGATGCTCTAATTATCCAATTGAGGTCCTAAAAAATGCAGGTGTAGATATGTCTAAACCTGAGCCAATAGAATTAGCCCTTCAAGACTTCGAAGAAAAAATAGAAAAATTTGAAAAATTATATTTTTAAAATATACAGAATCACTTGTATAGGTAGACAGGCTATACAAGTGATTTTTAAATTTATATATTTTGTTAGTAACTAAATTTCTTAGATAGATTCTATTGATACTCTAGATTTTTGATGGAAAATATACTAAAGATATATTGAAAAATGTTTTATTTAAAATGATTAAATTAAATGAAAACCTTAAAAGAAAGAATAGATTTCTAACTTTTTGAATCGATATATTATACTTATTTTATTTTTTTAATGTTGCTAAGATTAGCTCTATTCTATTATTAATTCTAATAGGGAATGAACTGTTTCCAAGACCTTGAGAAACTATCATAGTTGAATCTTCTAGAACATAGTTACCATTAGTATATTTTGGGAAGAAACCTTGACTAGGAGAGAAAATACCACCTACAAATGGGATTCTCCATTGACCGCCATGCGCATGACCTGAAAAGATAAGTTCATATTTTATATCTGCGTAAATTGGAAATTTCTCAGGTCTATGTGATAAAAGTATATTAAAGTGATTTGATGAGTAAAGTTCTTTTAGAGTTTTTATGAAGTTTGCTCTATGATTTAAATTATCTTCATTTTTAAAGAAATTATAATCCTCAACCCCAACTAAATTAATACTTTCATTATTTTTTGTGATAAATAGCTTACTGTTGTGTAAATGTGTAATATTAAGTTTTTTCATTCTATTTATAAGTTGCTCGTATTCTTCAGGAAGTCTTAGTTCATGATTTCCAGAGACGAAATAACATGGGGCTACTATTGCTAATTGACTTAAAATATTATAAGCAATATCCATATTGTTATTATAGCTATCTAAAATATCTCCGGTAATAACAATCATATCTGGATTAAAGTTTTTAATTTTATTTATAAAGGATAAATCGCTATGTCCGACTTTATCACAGTGAATATCGCTGACTTGAGCGATTTTAAAATTGTCAAAAGCTTGAGGCAGTTTATCAAACTTAAGAGTTGTTTTTCTTACTTTTAATTTTTTATTTTGTCTTATTATTGAACTAGCTACAATAATCGGAGCCAGTGCTAAAAGTTTTCGATTCATTACATTTCACCTTTAAAATAATTTAGTAATAAACATAATAGTATTTTAAAATATTATACCATAAAGCTTAAAGTATGTTAAAATATATAGTGATAATTAATGTAAAATTAGAGGATAATTATATGATAAAAATTGAGAAGATTGATAAAATAGCCGCTTCTAGAAAACACTCTTATTCAGCTCCGCAATGGCAAGCAATAGCTATTACTGGTGCTGATATTCTTGTTGCTGCAGCTGCAGGGAGTGGTAAAACTGAAGTGCTTTCTGAGAGAATTGCAAGAAAGGTAGCTTCTAATAGATGGGATATAGATCGACTGCTAGTACTGACGTTCACGACTGCTGCAGCGAAAAATATGATTGTAAGAATTGAGAATAAAATCAGTGAACGATTACTATCTACCAATAAGGAAGAAGATTTAATATATTTAAGAAAACAAAGAATGTTAATGAATGATGCTTATATAAGTACTATTGATAGTTTTTGTTTAAATGTATTAAAGAAATTTTATTACCTAGTTGAAGAAAAGATTGATGATGAAATTAAATATTTATCACCTAATTTTAGTATACTTGCGAATAGTAAAGGATTATTGAATGAAACAGTAGGAAATGTTCTTGAACAATTAGTACAGGAAGATTCTAATACGACTGACCTATTATTTACAGTATTTGGTTCTAAACAAAATATTAGCTCTTATATTATTGATTTATACTATAAATTATTAAATATTCCAAATTTTCAAAATTATCTAGATGAAGATTTTACAAAACTAAATGATTTAGTGACTAAAGATTTTGAAATTGAAGAAAATAGTGTAATAGATAAATTTTATAAAGTTAGTGAGCTAACTCAAAAGGAAAGTATAGCTATTGCGATAGATTTCAGTAAGTATGTACAACAGTATTTAATAAATAGTAAGAAGGAAAGTTCATTAGATATATTGTCTCTTGTAAATTTGGATGAAACAAAAAAAGTGAAGCTTGCAAAGTATATAGAAGAAGATGAAGTTTCTTTCAAGAGCAATCAAGAACAACTTGAAGAGATAGGAGAGCTTATTAGTAAACTTAATACACAGTTTGAGGTTGAAGATAATATTTATGATACGGGACTATTAAGTGAAGTTCACGAAATTCTTATTGATTATCTAAATTATTTTAAAGTTTTAGAAAAAATGAATTTATTGGCTAAGTCGATTACAAGTATATTGAAGAAATTGCACAATGATTTCGTAAAGAGAAAACGTGAGAATAATTTTTTAGATTTTTCTGATTTAAATCATCTTGCTATAAAGGCTTTAACTAGAGAAGAAAATGGAGAAATTGTTCCTAGTGAAGCGGCCCAGTTCTATAAAAATTATTTCTTGGAAATATATGTTGATGAGTATCAAGATAATAATAACCTTCAAGAGTATATTTTAAATCTAATTAGAGGAGAGGGAGTTTGCTTCTTTAGGGTAGGAGATGTAAAACAAGCAATCTATGGCTTTAGAGGATCAAATCCTGATTTATTCGAACAGAAATATAATAGTTATAAAAAACTAGAAATCGATGATTATTCTGAGAAACAAGAATATTCTTTTGAAGATGATTCTGAAGGAATCTGTATAGTTCTAAAAGAAAACTTTAGAAGTGATGTTAATATATTAAAATCTAGTAATTATATTTTTAATAGACTTATGGGGAATAAGAATGCTGGGGTAAGTTATGGAGAAGATAGCGCACTATATTATCCAAAAGAAAAAGAAAAGAATAACTCTGAAATTATTCCAACTAGGTTAATTAATGGTAAGACTAACTATTTTACAGGTGAGGATTTAGAAGATAAAAAATCTTTTAGAGAACAATCTATAGAAAATATTGCTTATGAAATATTATTAGGTATCAAAAATGGTAAAAAGTATAGTGATTATGTTATTTTAGTTAGAAATAGTACAAAAATGTCTAGTTTTAAAGAAGTTTTTTCTAAATACAATATACCGTTATTCTTTAAGGAAAAGGTAGGGTTTACTGAATCTAATTCATTTAACATTTTGTATAATATTCTTAGATTTTTAGATAATACGAATAGAGATGCTAGTTTACTTGCAGTTTTACATACTGAGATATTTGATTATAGTAATGATGAATTATTAAAGTTATCGATAACAAAAGGGAAAAATCTTTTTGAAAAATTACAATATAGTGAAAAGAAAAAAGATTATAATACTGTAAATTTATTAAAAAAATGGTTGAATTTTAGTTTAAACAATTCACTTCCAAGCCTATTGGAGTGTATAGCTACTGATATAGATTTCAAAAATTATTTAGTAACAATTGATGTAAATGATGAAGAATTAGATTATTATGAAAACTTTATAGATATTGTTAATGATTATCAAAATATAGATAATAAGTTGAGCGGCTTGGTGAATCAATTAAAAACTATTAAAAATGATGAGGTATTTGAAACGAAAAAACGTACTCCGAATGATAGTGTAACATTATCTACTATCCACATTTCTAAAGGTTTAGAATACAAGACAGTTTTCGTAGCTGATTTAGATACTTCATTTAGCAAAAGAGGATATACGGGTGAATTATTATTTACAGAAATCTTTGGTTTAAGTATCAATGTAGAAGAGTTAGGGCAAAATCTTGGATTAACTTCTGGTACTATAGAGAAATTAAATCAGTTGTATAAATATAATAGTATTTTAATAAAATTGCGTGAAAGAGAAGAAGAAGTGCGTAATTTATACGTTGCACTGACTCGTGCTGAAAATTCGCTACATCTCGTGAGTCCTAATGGAATAGAATTAAATAATGAGAAAGCAAAAGATAAACCATTATATCAAGCACTAATAGAGGATGATAATTTTGAGAAAATCTTAAATAATTTATTAAGTGATTATGGTGAAGAATTTATTTTTGAAAATGAAAGAGATGCATTATTTGAAATGTATGAGAGTAATCCTTCCTTAGAAGAGGAAGAAGAAGGTGCGAAATTTGATTTGCAAGAATTTTATGAACAATTCGAGAGTAAGAATCAGAAAGAAGCGATTCAAAGTAATAATGATGCAAGGGAAGAGTATAAGAATAAAGTATTCCCTGCAAAAACTTCATACAGTGCCTTGAAAAAAATTAATACTAAAGATAATGAGTGGAATCACAAAAAAGAAAAACGAGGCTACTTAGAATTAACTACATTAAAAAAATCAACGTCTACAAGTAAGGCGATTTTAAGAGGGAATATCATTCATAAACTTTTTGAAAAGATAGTTAATGATACGAGAGAAGGAGTGGAAATTTCGGATGTAGTTTATTACATCGATAGCTTAAAGAAAACAGATAATTTACTACAGAATATAAAAGAATATAGAATACTAACTCAAGAGGAATTTGATAATATAAATAATAAAGATGATATAGAAAAAATCACTAACTTTATTAATAGTGAGTTAATAAAATCAGTATCTAAAAGTAAGTTTTGCCAAACTGAGATAGCATTCACAACTACTAAAAAAGCAAAAGAATTATATGACGATAGTGAAAGTGAATTTGATGTTATTTTACAAGGGGTTGTCGATTTATTTATTAAAATTTCTGATAAGGAAGCAATTATCGTAGATTATAAAACGGATTATGTGACTAGTAAAAATGGAGAAGAAGTTTTACGAGATAGACATAAAGAGCAACTTAGAATTTATAAAGAAGCAGTAGAAGAGTATTATAAATTATATAACATAAAAACATATGTTTATTCGTATGTATTATCAAAGTTGATTGAGATTGAATAGAGTAAAATCACAAAGTATCATAAAAAAGTTAACACGTTGTTAGCAGAGTGTAATTGTGGTATAATAAAAATTGATTTATTATAATTTGGAGGTGAAATCGTGAAATATATAGTTTGTAATAGTGAAACAGCAGTTTTAAATAGAATGTATGATGAATTTGAAAAAAACTTGGAAGACGGAGCAGTAATCTGTTTACCAGAAAATATTATAAATACTCAATTTACGAATAGAATGATAGATGATAATCAAACAGGAAAATATCGTTATAAACATGTAATAATGTTAGGACAACGTGAATTTGCTGATATTGATATTGAAGAAAAATTTGGACTATATAGATATGCTAGACATGAGTTATTTAAGAAATTAGATGTTGAAGCTAAAAACATTTACTATCCTCAAATATTGAATAGCAATGATTATGAAGAAGATTTAAATACTTATAAAGGTGTATTATCTGATAATCCGATAGATGTTGCTGTGGTTTTCCTAGGAGCTGATGGTGGAATACTTGACTATCGTTTTGCAGACGAAGTAAATAGAAATCTTCACATTGTAGAATTTTCGGATGAGGAGAAATCGCAACTTCAAGAAGCTGGAATGGAAATTAATGGTAATAAACTAATAAGTATCGGGTATGAAAATCTAATGGCTGCTAGAAATTTATTTGTAGTTGTATTAGGTAGTGATAAGAGAAAATATATTGCAGAATTATTTGAAAATGAAGATTCTGACAACAAAACTATTTTATCAATATTAAATAATCATAAGAATTTATTTATTTTTACAGATAAAGAGGCAAGTTATAAATCTGAAGAAGAAGTAAATAGACTTATTAAACAAAGACAAAAAAAATTAGAAATTAAAGAGCGAGAAGAAAAACTACAAAATGAGGAGAAAAAAAAGGATAGGTAATATGTATGAATGATTATCAGAAAATTATAGATTATGATTTTAGTGATACAGTTCTAGATGATAAGCTTGTTGTGAAATTTAAATTGAAAAAAACTTTCTCTGAAGATCAATTTATCAGTCTTTTTACTCCTAAAAAAGGTGAGAGGTTTATTATAAGAACACCCGATACTAAGACGTCTATAATTGGAATAGGTTATGAAGCAACATGGTTATTAGATTCTAATGATTTTTTAACAAGTTTTGATAATAGTAGTGTACTATCTGGTTTTGAGGAATTAAAAGCACAGGTTAGTATTTTAGAAATAGATGAGCATGATTGTGAATACTTTGGTATTTATGGTGGAATCTCAGATGGAAATAATAAAAATGGTCAAGAGTGGGTAGACTTTAGTGATACTTCATTTGTTGTACCGGGAATACTAGCAGTTTTTAAAGGGAATGATGTTTATATTACATTGTTCTTTAATATGAAAGAAGAAAAAGAATTTTCTGAGTTATGGACAGAGAGAATCTCATTTTTAAAAAAACTAGAAGATGAGAATGAAATCTCAAATGATCCTAAGATTTCAGTTGTAAGGGAAATATATCCAGAGTTATGGCAGGAAAATATTAGAAAAGCTCTACTTCAGATTGAAAAAGAAGAACTAAAACGTATAGTTTTATCAAGAAAAAACTTGATATTGCTAGAGAGCAATACTTCTTTAGGAGCGATAACTAAGTATCTTTTGAGTAAAAATAGATATTTTATCGCATTCGAATCGAAGAAAAGTTTATTTATTACAACTAATCCGCTTATTTCTTTGGATTATACTGAAAATGATTTGAAAGCACATCTTTATTTAAAGAAAGAGAACTTATTCAATAATGATTATTCAATTATGTTTGATGAAAAAGAAATAATTCAAGAATATAAAGAGGATTTTGAATCTCATTATGGGACTGAGTTTAATGTATATGACGACAAAACTCTAATGGGGAAAAAACTTGATGTATATTCTGTTTTACACTCTAAAGTAGAGGAGTCTCAAAGGGCGATAAAAGCTCTTAGTCTTTTATATCCTATGCCTATAATAAAAGGATATCCAGAAAGTGTAGCGAAGAAGTTTTTTGATGAAAATTATAATGTGAGTTATGGTTTTTGGTATTCACCTTTTGGATATATAACTAATAAATTAGATGCTAAGTTCTATACATGTGGTAATATGATGGTAGCTCAAAATAATATGATTACATTATTTACAAGTATATTATTATCAAAAGATGAAAGATATGATGAGGTAATAGAAAAATCTAATAAAATAGTAAATTCTAGCCTAAAATTATTCGATCATTAGGAGAGAAATAATGAGACAAAGTATGATGAAAAAAGGTATAATTCTTACTTTACTAGGCGCAACTTGTTGGGGATTGTCGGGAGTATTGGGAGAATATTTACTAAATATATCAAAGATTGATCCTGTTTGGATTATAGCTAATAGGTTATTTTTTGCAGGAATTGCAATGGTAAGTATTCTATTTATAAGAGACAAAAATAATTTAGTAAGAGTATTTTTAGATAAGAAAGATATTCTAAAATTATTAAATTTTTCGTTTTTTGGACTATTAATCTGTCAAGGAACATTCTTCTTAACAATAAAATATACTAATGCTGGTATGGCAACGGTTATACAGTATATTGGTCCAGTAATAATAATGTTATATTATTGTGTTATAGGTAGAAGATGGCCTTTACCAAGGGAGGTTATTGCAATAGTGGTTTCGTTATTTGGAACTGTATTAATTGCAACCCATTTTGATTTTAGTAAACTGAATATTTCTACATTAGGTTTATTTTGGGGAATACTTTCTGCGTTGGGGCTTGCTAGCTATAATATTTTTTCAATTAGTTTAACTCAAAAATATGGAGTTATGCCTATAATGGCTTGGGGATTATTATTTTCTGGCATTGTGGTATACTTCTTAACAGGTAGTTATTATATTCCAGATAATTTTAAATTGATTGATTTAATATGTATGATAGGAGTAATTGTAGTTGGTACAATTTTATCATTTTCAACATATTTAGAAGGTGTTAGGTTAATTGGGGCAGTAACAGGAAGTATTATTGGTTGTTTCGAACCAATTGCGGCTATAATTTTTTCTTTTCTATTACTAGGAACAACATTTGGAACATTAGATTTAATAGGTGCAGGTTTTATACTGTCAGCAGTAGTTGTACTAAGTAAAAGATAAAAGGAAAATAAAAGTTTAATATATTTAATAAAGAGAACGGGGGTAACTTTAAAAAATTGATTTTGAAAACAGTGATTTTGAAAACAGTGATTTAAAGTTATTCCCATTTATAGTTAATATATATGGAAAAGTAAAATACAGAAAATTATTTTTAAGATATTTATAATTTAAATATTTTTGAAAATTTTATGTAATGCATAAAGAAAGGAGAATAATGAGTAACGTAAAATTTGATGAAATGTATAAAAGTATGAATACTAAAGAGCTTACTGCTTTAGCAAAAGAATTAAGTGTTCCAAGGTATTATACATTAAATAAGAAAGAATTGGTTTTAGCAATTCTAGAAAAACAATCTTTAAGCGAAGAGCATTACTATGCATCCGGTATTTTAGATGATATTCATTCAGAAAATGGTTTTGGTTTTTTAAGAACTGTTGATTATAAAAAAGGAGAGACAGATATTTATATTTCCGCTTCTCAAATTCGCCGCTTCGAACTTAAAAAAGGTGATGAAGTTTATGGTAAAGTTCGTAAGCCTCGTGAAGGTGAAAGATATGCAGGTATTTTACAAGTTGACACAGTTAATGATGTAGATGCAGAAGTTGCAAAAGGTAGAACACATTTCCAAGCTTTAACGCCGATTTATCCAAATAAAAAAATTGTTTTAGAGACTACCAAAGAGAAATTATCTACAAGATTTATTGATTTAGTAGCACCAATTGGATTTGGCCAACGTGGATTAATTGTTGCACCACCTAAAGTTGGAAAGACAACATTGCTAAAAGATATAGCGAATTCTATTAGAAAGAATTATCCTGATAAGAAGTTAATTATTCTTTTAATTGACGAAAGACCAGAAGAAGTAACAGATATGGAAAGATCAGTAAAAGGAGCAGATGTTGTAAGTTCAACATTTGATGAGACTTCTGAAAATCATATCAGAGTAGCTGAATTGGTAATTGAGCACGCTAAACGTCGTGTGGAACTTGGTCAAGATGTAATTATACTTATGGATAGTATAACGAGACTGGCACGTGCTTATAATATTGTAGAACCGAGTAGTGGTAAAGTCTTAAGTGGAGGTGTGGATCCATCGAGTCTTCACAAGCCAAAAGCATTTTTTGGTGCTGCAAGGAATGTAGAAGGTGGGGGAAGTTTAACTATAATCGCTACTGCCTTGATTAATACTGGTTCGAGAATGGATGATTTGATATTTGAAGAGTTTAAAGGTACTGGTAATATGGAGATAGTATTATCACCAGAACTAGCTTCAAGAAGAGTTTATCCAGCTATTGATTTCTTGAAGAGTTCTACAAGAAAAGAAGATTTATTATTAACAGAAGATGAAGTGAAAATCTTATGGCAAACACGTAGAAAACTTGAAGATGTTAGTGAACCAACTATCGGTGTATTGAATCATCTTAGAAAACATGAAAGTAATACGGACTACATTGCTGAAATGAAAAAATTTATAAGAGATTAATGTTTAAAACTATGAGATTATTAGACAGGCTATGGTGTCTATGATATAATCATTAGAACATATTAATTTTAGGAGGATTACATTGGAAACAATTAAATTTTTAATTGATTTTGTATTACATATTGATAAACATCTTGGTGAATTGATGATTCAACACGGTCCATGGTGGATGTATGGGATAATTTTCTTAATTATCTTTATCGAAACTGGTGTTGTATTCATGCCGTTTTTACCAGGTGACTCATTATTATTTGCTAGTGGAGCATTATGGGCAGCAACAGGGAATAATATCTTTTTATTATTATTCTTATGTGTAAGTGCTGCAGTAATCGGTGATAATTGTAACTATTTTATTGGAAGAAACTTCTCTGATTATTTAAAGAGTAAGGCGTGGTTTAAAAAATTTGTGTCTGATGAGAATATAAAAGACGCTGAAAACTTTGTAGCTAAACATGGAGGGAAATCTATTTTCTTAGCGAGATTTTTCCCGATTATCCGTACGATTGTTCCATTTATCGTAGGAGCTGGTAAAATGAAATACTCTAAATTTAGAGTGATAGACTTCTTTGGAGGACTTTGTTGGTGTACATTATTTATATCAGTAGGGTACTTCTTCGGAAATATTTCATTTGTTAAGAAAAACTTCTCAGTAGTTGTAATTGGTATTGTTTTAATTAGTTTAATTCCTTTAATTATTGGGGCAATTAAATCTAGAAAAAAAGCATAAAATAATAGGGTGTATAATAATTAGTGTGGATGAGAAAAATCCATACTAATTATTTTTTTATTAATTAAGAAAGTAGTTACAAAAGAAATATTTGTACATTTTGTTATACAAAAAAGTAAGGGAGTGACTCAAAAATCGTGATTTCGGAGAAATCGATTTTGTCGAGTCACCCCCGCACAGTTTATTAGATATCTAAAAAGCTTTTATAAAGCGAATTTAGATATCAATAAACCACTGCGTCTATGAATTATCATATACATTTTATTAAAATTTAGGACTTTTGAGTCAGCCCCTTGCCTGTATGAAGATAACTAAATATAAAAAATAAAACAATCTATCAAATTTGATAGGGAGATAAATTCAAAGTTAAATTAATTATATAAGGGACTTGAATTTAAAAATGTATTTATAATGAATATAGATGAGAATTATCCTTATTTGTATAAAGCAAATTATGAAAAAGTTAGATAAAAATGTATTGTTAGAAACAAATGTAGAAGAAGAAAGACGATTGCTTTATGTAGCAATGACAAGAGTAGAAGAAAGATTGTATATATAGGGCATAAAGATAGTAAGTTTATAAAAGAATTAAAAGAAATAGAAAGTATTTTGATAGAGTGCAAAGAGTGATGTTTTAACAAATATTTTAAAAAATTAAATAAAAGATTTGTATTTTTTATTTTTTTACCTTATAATAAATCTAATAATTTATTTCTAATATCAAAAAAAATGTTAAAATTTCTAAAAAATAACAGAAAGAAGGTTCTATTATTATGAAAAAGAAATTATTTTTTGTTTTATTATCAGGTAGTATGTTTTTAAATTTTAATATAGCTGATGCAAAAGGAAGTACAGAAGTTACTACTTTTTCCCAGTATACTACTATTGCGAATGATGGTGGTGGTTCACCATTGGAACCAACTATTAATTGGTAATTATTAGGAATTTTATATGTTTAATTATTTTCCTAAAGAAGAAGAAATTTTAACTGATTTATATAATTTGATATTAGATAAAGAGGTTGGAATAAAAGAGAGAGAATTGTATAAGAAAGCTATTTTGTTAATTGAAAAAGAAAATGAATATTATGAAGCAGTTTTATTTCAATTAGCACCTGCTTTAGCTTATTTAGCACGACAAGAAGGTATTTCTAGTAATGGTTGTATTTTTATGACTAAAATTAGTAGATTTACTAATAATTCTATAGGATTTTATTTATTTGATTCTATATTAAAAAAATAATTTTTAAAATCAAAGAAAACAGTGTAAAATATGTATATAAAGCAATTAGTTAGTATGTTGCATAGAGTAAAGACCTAAGGACTCCATTCCTTAGGTTTTTTAGAGTCTCCAAAATTTAGGACTGGTGAGAAGGGTCATGAGCTTAAAGCTCATGATTCCTTTTTTTATGCAAAAAATTTGCTAGCTAGATGTTAACAAGTTATAATTAAAGAACTATGTTGAGTAATTTGGAGGGAAACATGAAATTAGGAATTATTGGTTCTGGAATGATAGTTAAAGATTTCTTATCTTTTGCTCATGAACTTCCAGAAATAAAATTAGAAGCTATAACAGCTAGGAATATTGAAAATTTAAAAGAATTACAAAACAAATATAATATTAAGGAAATATATACTGATATTGATCTTTGTCTAGAAAATAAAGAGATTGATACGATTTATGTTGCAGTTCCAAATAATTTACATTATACAGTCGCTAAGAAGGCTCTAGAAGCTGGTAAAAATGTTATTTGCGAGAAACCTTTTACGTTAAAGTATGACGAGGCTGTAGAATTGTTTGAAATAGCTGAAGACAAAGGATTAATATTAATTGAAGCAATAACAAATCAATATCAAAAAAATTATCTTGATATAAAAGACAATATTGATAATATAGGAGAAATACGACTTGTTGAGTGTAATTTTTCTCAACTTTCTTCAAGATATGAAGCATTTAAAAATGGAGTAATAGCTCCAGTTTTTGATAAGAGTAAAGGTGGAGGAGTACTTGGTGATTTAAATATTTATAATATCCATTTTGTTGTTGGATTGTTTGGAAAACCTAATAAAGTACATTATTCACCTAATATAGTAAATGATGTGGATACTTCTGGTATTCTTCTATTAGAATATGATAACTTTAAAGTAGTGTGCATTGCAGCTAAAGATACTTTTAATAATAGTTATGTCAATATTCAAGGTGATCAAGGTATAATTAAAGTTATTGGTCCTACCAATGAAGTTCCTAATTACAGTATTCAAACAAAAGATAACTTTATAAATGAAAATAATAATATTCATTCACACAGAATGTTTGCTGAGTTTAAAAAATTCGTTGAAGTTATAAATAATAAAGATTTTAAATTCATGAATAATCAAAAAGAACATACTTTAAATGTAATGTATATTTATGAAAAAGCGAAAAAATTTATAGAAAATTAAAAAGGAGAAAAATACATGAAAAAATTTTTTAGTAAACCATTTGGAACAGAGGAACAACCTATAGAGGAAGGAAGATATAGATTGTTTTGGACTGCGGTATGTCCGTATGCACATAGAGCTGTTATAGCAAGAGAGATACTAGGATTAGATGATGCAATTAGTTTAGGAACATTGGATTATCGTCGTGGAGAAGAAGGATGGCAATTTAGCTTAGATAAAGATGGTCTAGATCCAGTTTTAAAACAATCAAAAATTAAAGATGTGTACTTAAATAGTGATTCAGATTATGAAGGACCATATTCAGTACCAGTGCTTGTTGATGTAACTACAGGAAAAGTAGTTAGAAAAGAATCTGCTGAGTTACTTCATGAATTTGCGACAGTATTTAGTAAACTACATAAGAAAGACGGAATAGATTTATATCCTGAACATCTTGCTGATCAAATTGATGAGTGGAATGAAAAATTAGCTGTAGCTTTAAATGATGGTGTATATGGAATGGGATTTGCTGAAAGTCAAGAAAAATATGATGAGGCATTCGAAAGATTCTTTAATATGATGGATGTAGTAGAGGATCGTTTATCAAATCAAAGATACTTCCATGGTAATACAATAACAGAAACAGATATTCGTTTCTATACTACTATGATTCGTTTTGATGTCGTTTATTATGGATTATATTCTGCGAATAAAAAGAGAATTGAGGAGTATTCTAACATTTTCAACTACTTAAAAGATTTATATCAAACACCAGGATTCGGATCTACAACAGACTTTGAAGCAATTAAGGTCGGATATTATGTATCAGCAGGTAAAACTATTGTACCAAAAGGCCCAGAAGTAGATAAGTGGAATCAAAGTCACGATAGAGACAGATTCGAATAATAAACATGAAGATTATAGATGTAGAGGAATATAACTTCTCAAAAGAAAAACTTTTACAGTACGGATTTAAGGAAGAAGCGGAAAAACTAATATATCGAAAAGAAATTTTAGACAGTAGTTTTTTAATAGAAATAGTATTTGTTAATAGTCAACTTTTGATAGAAGTTTATGATTTAGAATTTGATGAGATTTATTCATTATTTAGCGTAGATAGTGCCTTAGGAGAAACGGTTCAAAATGTTAGAGAACATGTAGAGACTCTACTAAGTTCTGTATTAGGATTGGTCGATGAATCAGGGAAAATAAGTTTAGAAGTTATCAACTATTGTAATAGTAAATACGGCGAGAACAGTGTTAATCCTTTTAAAAAACATCCGGATATATTAGCGTTTGTAAATGAAAAAAATAAATGGTATGCCTTGTTTCTGGATATAGAGTATAATAAATTGAATAAAAATACTGATATTACAACTAAAGTGAAAATATTAAATGTAAAACATCCTACGGATAATATCTTAGATATTATCGATAATAATATTTTTCCAGCATATCATATGAATAAAAAGCATTGGATTAGTATAGTTTTAGATAAAAATATCAAATTGGAAACTATTAAAGAATTAATCGACATAAGCTTTTCTTTAGTTAAATAAAATAATAGGGAGTGACTCAAAAATCGTGATTTTGATATGTACCCCTTTTACTGGACAATCCAGTGAAAGGGGTATTTTTTATGCGTTATAGTTATGAATTTAAAGTAAAATGTGTTGAGATGTATGAAAGAGGGGAATATCCAGAAACACCGAATGGAATAACTACTAGAAAATTTAAAGATACTATTAGGAAATGGAAAAGAATGGTCGATTCGTTAGGCGTAGGTGCCTTGCGACCTAAATCAAAAAATAAGAAGTGGAATCCAGAAGAAAAACTAGTATTAGTTTCCAAAATTTTAGCTGGTTATTCATATAATTCCGTTGCACTAGAGAATAGAATTAACTATAGGATATTACATAATTGGGTTCAAAAATATAGGGAAAAAGGTTATAATGGACTTGCAGATGAGAAGAAAGGAAGACCAAGAAAGGTACCTATCATGAAAGAAAATAGAAGTCCTAGACCATTAAAAGAGTCAGAAAGAGAAGAATTAATTAGATTACGTGAAGAAAATAAATTTATAAAAACGGAAATCAAAAATATTAAAGCAGAAACAGAAATAATAAAAAAATTAATAGCCTTGAGGCGAGAAAAATGGGCTGTGCAACTCAAGGCGAAAAAGCAGCGATTATCAAAGAACTTAGAGAAAAAGGATATCAATTAAAATATCTTTTACAAGCAATAGGAATGGCTAGATCAACATATTATTATTTAGTAAATAAGGAAAAAGTAGATGTTGTGGCTATTCGTAATGAACCAGTGTTAAAAGAAATTAAAATTATTTTTACCGAAAATAAAGGACTATATGGTGTCCGTAGAGTTCACAATGAACTAATTAATAGAGGTTTTAAAGTAAATCATAAACGAGTACAAAGTCTTATGCATAAAGAAGGATTGAAAGGGAAAACTCCTAAAGAAAGATACTATTCATATAAGGGAACAGTAGGAAAAGTCGCTAATAATATAATAAATCGAGATTTTAGTACAACTGCTCCTTTACAGAAATGGACTACAGATGTATCACAATTCAATTTTTCATGGGGAAAGTGCTATTTTTCAGCGATTCTAGATATGCATACAAATGAAATAATATCATATGATTTATCTTTACATCCAAATTTAGATCAGACAAAAAGAATGTTAGAAAAAGCATTTAATAAATTTCCAAAAATAGAAGAATTAATTATGCATTCGGATCAAGGGTGGCAGTATCAACATTCATACTATAGAAGTGAGTTAAAAAAACATGGAATCACTCAATCGATGTCTAGAAAGGGAAATTGTTATGATAACAGTATCATGGAATCATTTTTTGGAAGAATGAAGACGGAGATATATTATGGTTATGAAAAGGATTATATGTCATTTGAAGAGTTTAATAAAGCTGTATCTGAATATATAAATTATTACAACAACAAGAGAATTCAATCAAAAACAAAATGGATGCCTCCTGTACAATACAGGATAACATCCACTTGCCTAAATTAAATATATATGTGTCCAGAATTTTGGGTACATATCATTTCGAAGAAATCGATTTTGTCGAGTCACCCCCGCACAGTTTATTAGATTTCAAAAAAGCTTTTATAAAGCGATTTTTGAAATGAATAAACCACTGCGTCTATGAGTTATCATATACACTTTTTTAAAAATTTAGGACTTTAAGTTGTTCCTGTTTTTATATATTATACGCAATTATCAAGAATATTATTTGGAAAATAATAGAAATAATAAAGAAAAATCCAATATAAATTCCTAATGCGCCAGCTATGACATATAATATTATATTTATGATAATCAAATAATTTTTTGTGAATTTTATTAATGAGATAACAATATTAAAAATAACTGCTATTAAGAGCATAAAATAGTGTGGTATTAGGAATGCAAGTAGCAAACCTAAACCAGCGCCAGTACTAGGGCTGTCAGAATGATTAATTTTTGATATTGTATAAGCAAAGTAAATTACTGTTAGAGCTATATATAATATTGATGAAAGTAATGATAATCTTATAGCAAGTTTTCTTGTCATCTAAAGCCATCCTTCCTCAGTAGATTTTTTTACAGCTTCCGTTCTGTTTTTACAATTTAACTTTGTCAGGATGTTAGAAATGTAGTTTCTGATAGTTCCTTCTGATAAAAATAGTTCATTAGCAATTTCTTTATTTGATAATCCTTCTTTAATTTTTATAAGAATAATTTTTTCTTGATTTGATAGGGGATTATGATTATTAAAGATGTTGTCCATTAGTTCTGGTGAGTACTCTTTGTGTCCTGCTAAGACGTTGTTAATAGTTTTCATGAGTTCATCGATTGAACGATCTTTTAAGACGTAGGCATCTACGTTATTTTTTATAGCGCGTTCGAAATACCCCATTCGTTTAAATGTTGTCACTATAATAACTTTACAATCTATGGTATTGCTACGAATATATTCTAATACGTCTAATCCTGTTGCTTCAGGCATTTCTACATCAAGTATAGCTACATCGATATCATTAGTAGAAATTAAATCTATAGCTTCTTTTCCATTTTTAGCTTGAAGTATACTTTCAACACTATCTTGCATTGATAATAATGTTGCCATTGCATCTCGTAACATACTTTGATCTTCAGCGATAAGTAATTTCATATTATCCTCCTGTTTTTATTTCCTAATTGTTACTTTGATAGTTGTAGGTGATTTTTTTGATGTTATATCTATTACCCCATTAACTAGTTTAATTCTTTCTCTTATAGAAGCTAGTTCAGTTCCGTTGATACTTTCAAAACCTCTACCATTATCAGAGATAATAGCAGTGTAGTTATTACTAGATTCATTTATTTCAATATTGCATTTATTAGCATTACTATGTTTAATAACATTATTTGTTAATTCTTTTAGAACCATTGTAATAGTCCATTCAACTAGTTGAGATGGGGATGTAATCACATTATTCTTAATATCTAATGAAATATCAGCCATTGTCATAATATCCGAAATAACTTTTAATTCTTCAGTAATACTTCTATGTTTTAATTTATTAATTATAGATCGTGTTTCTGTCATAGAAGCACTACTGATTTCACCAATTTCTTTAAGTTCTTTTCTGGCTGCTTCAATATTATTTTTTTCTAAATATTTTTCAGCGAGTTCTGCTTTTAATTTTAGCATTACAAAAGTATGACCGATACTATCATGTAAATCGCGTCCGATTCTATTTCTTTCATTCTCAGCAAGAAGTAGATTAATGTGTTCATTATGTTTTAAACGTTCATTTTTTAATTTATATCTCTCGTAACTATATTTTTGTGAAAAATAGGTTATGATACACATAGAAGAAAAAATAAATAGGACAATTTTATCACCAATGTTTAAAGTCGGATTAGCAATTATATTTAATGTTAGACAATTTATAGTTATGAAAAAACTAATTGTCCTATAAGTAAAATACTTATCTTGAAAGTTCCAAACGAGTAGATTACTTAGATAAAAACTAAATAGAATATTCATTGGATATAAAACAATGGTCATGTAACTGATATAAGCAATTAAATAAAACCACTCTAAAAAAATAAGAATTCTATTTTTTGTATATAACATTCCTATATATGATATAATTGCTAAAATTGTCAGGAATAATACATATTTAGGATAACTTCCATCAAGTATATATGCAATAGGGAATATAAAGAATACTAGAGATAAATAAAACCCATATTTTCTTTTCAATAAATTCAATAATTTTTTATGCATGTTAGTCTCCTTATTCTTTAATGATACCATAATAATATAAGAGTGTGAATAATTTATCCGCACTCCTATGTTATTATTTTGATTCTCTTCTGTTTTTTATTACCAATGTAGCAATTATACATACAACTGAGTAGGCTATAAGAATTGTTAATGATCTATAAGAGAAAATATCTTCTTTAATATATTTATTAACGAATTCCAATAAATGATATGTGGGTGTAAGTTTAGAGATATTTTGTAACCATTCTGGGAAAAGATAAGTAGGCCACCAAAGGCCACCTAACATAGCAAGTCCTAGGTATAATATATTAGCAAGCAATGAGAGTTTTTCTTCTGATTTAATAAGACTTAAAAGTAATCCCATACCTAAAAATGTAATACTACCGATTAGCATTAGAACAGCCGACATAATCCATTCACGAGCTGTCATATTAACACCTCTAACAATATGTCCGATGACGAACACAGCAACTATTGAAATAATAAATGTAATTATTAGGCGAATGAAACGAGCAAAGTAGTATTCAGATATTTTTACTGGAGAATTATTCAATATATGAAGATAGTTATTTTTCTCATCTTCTTTTATAGAAATAGGAAGAGAAAAAAGTGCAAAACTGATACTACTGAATGCAGTCATAGAGATAAGCATATCTTTTATAACACGTACCTTTGTTTCAGGATCATCGAATTGCTGCATTCCTGAAAATAGTATAAAGAAAATTACTGGAAAGCCTAATCCCATAATAAAATTAGTTAGGTTTCTTTTTATGAATATAAATTCTATTTTTAATAAGTTGGTAAGATTTTTCATTATTTTTCTCCTTCATTATCTTTTGTAGTTATAAAAATACTATCTAATAAAGTTCTATTTTGAATTTCGATTTCTTTAAACGTACAACCAGCTTGTTGTAATATGTTCCATATTTCATCTGGTTTTTTTGTTAAGAAATTAATATTATCTGTTTTAATTTCTAAATTATTTATAATATTACTATCTTTTAATAAATCTAGATATTTTATAGGTAGTGTGAAGTACTTTTCGATTTCTTCAGCACGCATAGCATGTGGAGTAGTATCGCGAACTAGTTTTCCTTTATTTAGAACTAAGATTCTATCTGCAGTATGTTCTACTTCTTCAATGTAATGTGAAGAATAAATAATAGTTAGTCCTTTGTTCTTTAAGGTATTTACAATCTCCCAAAATCTAATACGTGTTGATGTGTCCATTCCAGCCGTTGGTTCATCTAAGAAAATTAATTTTGGTCTTCCTATTAATGTGATAATAAAAGATAATAATCTTTTTTGACCACCAGATAATTTAGAAGCAAAGTTATCTTTTTGAGAATCATCAAACCTTAGCAGTTCATCGATTTCTTCGTTTGTTAATGGATTTTTATATAATTTTTGAATAAAGCCAAGTAATTCTTTTACTTTTAGTTTTTCGGGAACAACATTTTCCTGAGGAAGTATGTTAAGATATTCTTTTAGCTTTTGGTTTCCCGGATTTAAAGAATTAATCTTTATTGAGCCTGAATTGATGAATTTATTTCCAAGTAGGCAATTCATTAGAGTAGTTTTACCAGCTCCATTTGGCCCAATTAAAGCAATACATTCACCAGAATTTACTTTAAAAGAAATATCGTCTAAGATATTTTTCTCTTTAATTGTTTTTGTTATGTTTTTTACTTCTATAATGTTATTTAATGACATTTTGTTCACCTCATCTTTGATAATTAAATTATACCAAAGTGCTAAGGTTACTTATAGTAGGTAATGTCACGAAGTAATATGACAAATGTCACAAAAAAATAGACTTAAAATATTGATTCATTTGAAATCGAAAATTTTAAGTCGGAGTATATAGTTATTTCATATCTTTTATGTCGATAATAGTTGAATCTTTATTGTCAATAATAGCTTTAACTACTGTCTCAGCTACTTTTTCAACTGGAAGTGGATAAACATTTTTAAAAAATGTTATACCAAATTTTGAAAAGAATTTAATCGGTAATATATTGAAATAAGAGGTAAGTCTGTCTTTACCGTACATAAGACCTGGGCGGACTATTAGATAATCTAGTTTTGAATCTTTTGCTAATCTTTCTCCAGCAAGCTTGCTTTCTAAATATCGTTTGAAGCCACCGTTTGCGGAAAAGTAGACAAGTTTATTGATATTATGTTTTTGACATAGTTTAATTGCCTGCGCCACACTTTTTGTATTTAGTTTTGAATATAGCTTCTTATCTTTAATTGTTCCTATTAAATGGATGGCGATATCGTATTTTTCGTTGATTGATATGTTTTCAATATCAAAAACATCGCCATGTACCCAAGTTATTTTTTCATTAGTGATAGAGTTATTTTGAGTTCTAGATAAATAGCTTACTTCTACTTTGTATTTCGTAAATTCTTTAATTAATGCTTGTCCAACAAATCCGTTGCCGCCGATTAATAATATGTTCATAGATACCTCTTGTTGAATATAATACTTGTTTAAAATATTAGCATAACTTCATTCTCAAGTAAATTTATTTAAACTAATGAAAAAAAGATGGTATAATAGTATCAATTTAAAAAGGAGTGTGATTGAATGAAAGTAGGTTTAGTATTAGAAGGCGGAGCTATGAGAGGATTATTTACAGCTGGTGTCCTTGATGTGTTCTTGGAAAATAATATTGAAGTTACAGATATTGTTGGAGTTTCTGCAGGAACATTATTTGGAGTGAATTACGTTTCTAAACAACCTAAGAGGGCACTTCGTTATAACGTTAATTATATTAATGATAAGAGATATATGAGTTTAAAGAGTTGGATTAGAACGGGAAATTTAATAAATAAAGATTTCACATATTATAAAGTTCCTTTTCAGCTTGATGTTTTTGATAATAAAACATTTAAAGAATCAAATATTAATTTTTATGCAACAGTAACTAATATTGAAAATGGAGAAGCAGAGTTTATAAAAATTCATGATCCTTATAAACAGATGGAAATTTTAAGAGCAACTTCCGCATTACCATTTATTTCGGAAATAATAAAAGTAGATGGGAAAAAGTATCTAGATGGAGGGATAGCCAATAGCATACCGATAGACTTCTTTGAAAAACAAAACTTTGATAAGATTATCGTTATACTTACAAGACCTATTACATATAGAAAGAAAAGATCAGCGAGTTTTCCATTTAAAATGTTCTATAAAAAATATCCTTATTTAATAGAAAAGTTAGAGAATAGATATAAGAATTATAATGAAACAGTAGAAAAAATACTTGAGTTAGAAAAGCAAGGGAAAGTATTTGTTATTAGACCTAGTGAAGATATTAATGTAAAGCGACTTGAGAAAGATATCGAAAAACTAAACCACGTGTATAATTTAGGGGTAAAAGACGGAAACCATATAATAGAAAATTTAAAAGAATATATAAGTTATAAAGGAGAGAAATAAAATGAGTGAAGAAATTAAAATTAATCCAGAAGAATTCGAAAGAAAATCAAAAAATGAATTAAAAAAAGAATTATCTGATTTAGAATATGCCGTTACAATGGAAAGTGCAACTGAGACGCCTTACACTGGACAATATTGGGATAGTTTTGAAGAAGGGATTTATGTTGATATAACAACAGGTGAGCCATTATTCTCTTCAAAAGACAAATTTAAGTCGCACTGTGGTTGGCCAAGTTTTTCAAAACCTATAGAAAAAGAAGTTACTAGATACTATAAAGATAATTCACATCTTGTAGAAAGAATTGAAGTTAGAAGTAGAGTTGGAGACGCTCATTTAGGTCATGTATTTCCAGATGGTCCAAGTGAATTAGGGGGGCTTAGATATTGTATAAATAGCGCTTCTATAAGGTTTATTAAGAAAGGAGACTTAGAAAGAGAAGGATATAAAGACCTTTTGAAGTTATTTAACGAATAATAGGTATAAAGGAGTAATTGATAGAACATATCAATCACTCCTTTTATTTAGTAAAAAAATATGATATTTTTAATTTATGTTTATTAAATAATTCTAAAGTAAAAAGTGACAGTATAATAACAGTTTTTTTAGAGATTTAGAATATCAATAAAGTTAAAAAACTTTTAGGTTAACGTTTTCGTTGTTTTTACAATAATGTTTTCAGAAAGATGTAATAATATATTACTATAAATTTAATGTTTCATGATATGTTTAATATTTCTGTATTAGTACTGCAGTTCACAAAATGTACACAATTTGAATAAGAAAAATATTGTCTTAGTAATATGTATGCGGTACACTAAGAGTGTAACAAATAGTTTAATTAATAAATTTATTTATCACATATATAATAAAAAATTTAAGGAGTGACATTAATATGACAACAGTTGCAGAAAAAAAAGCATTCGTTGGTGGTAAATGGCAAACAGAGGTAGATTTAGTAGATTTCATTAAATCTAATTATACTGAATATAGAGGAGATGCATCTTTCCTTGCAGGGCCAACAGAAGCAACTACTAAATTAGTAGAAAAATTCAATGATTTAATGCGTCAAGAACGTTTAGCTGGTGGAACATTAGATATGGATACTAGCATTCCTTCAACTATCCTTTCTCACGGACCTGGATATATTGAAAAAGATTTAGAACAAGTTGTTGGATTACAAACTGATAAACCACTTAAACGTGCGTTAATGACATTTGGTGGTATTAACATGGCTGTTAACAGCTGTAAAGCATACGGATATGAAGTAGATGAAGAAGTTATTAAAATCTTCACTGACTACCGTAAAACTCACAACCAAGGTGTGTTTGATGCATATACTCCAGAAATGCGTTTAGTAAGAAAATCTGGTGTAATTACTGGTCTTCCAGATGCATACGGACGTGGTCGTATTATCGGGGATTACCGTCGTGTAGCTTTATATGGTGTTGACCAACTTATCGCTTGGAAAAAAGAAGATTTAGCTCAAATCGGAGCTGATGGTGTTATGACTGAGCACGTTATTCGTGATCGTGAAGAAGTTAACGAACAAATTCGTGCTTTAGGTGAATTAAAAGAATTAGCTAAAATCTACGGATTCGATATTTCTGAACCAGCTACAAATGCTAAAGAAGCAGTTCAATGGTTATACTTCGGTTACTTAGCAGCTATCAAACAACAAAACGGTGCTGCAATGTCAATCGGTAACATTGCTACATTCTTAGATATTTATATCGAAAGAGATTTACAAGATGGAACAATTAACGAATCTCAAGCTCAAGAATTAATTGACCACTTAGTATTAAAATTACGTTGCGTTAAATTCGCTCGTACTCCAGAATATAATCAATTATTCTCAGGTGACCCAATTTGGGCTACACTAATCGTAGGTGAAATGTTAGACGCTGAAAGATCATTAGTAACTAAAACTGACTTCCGTTTCATCCACACATTAGATAACATGGGTAACTCTCCAGAACCAAACTTAACTATTCTTTGGTCTTCTAAATTACCAACTGGATTTAAAGAGTTCTGTTCTGAATCTTCAATTAACCACAGTGCTATCCAATATGAAAGTGATGAATTATTAGCAGACTTCTTAGGAACTTGTGATAAATCTATCGCATGTTGTGTAAGTGGTATGACTACTGGTAAAGATATGCAATTCTTTGGAGCTCGTGCTAACTTAGCTAAAGCTTTATTATACACAATCAATGGTGGACGTGATGAAAAATTAGGGATCCAAGTTGGACCAAAAACAGAACCTCTACGTGGTGTATTAAATTACGACGAAGTTTGGGCTAAATTCGATGTATTTATGGACTGGTTATGTAAATTATACATCAATACATTAAATGTAATTCACTACATGCATGATAAATATTCTTACGAAAGCTTAGAAATGGCATTACATGATACTAAAGTTAGAAGATTCATGGCAACTGGTATCGCTGGATTCTCAGTAGCAGTAGATAGTTTATCAGCTATTAAATATGCTAAAGTAACTCCAATTGAAGATGAAACTGGATTAGCTGTAGATTACAAAGTTGAAGGTGAATTCCCAACATTCGGTAACAACGATGATCGTGCAGATGAAATCGCTGTTGAATTACTAAAAACATTCATGACTAAACTTAAAAAACATCCAACTTACCGTGCAGATGAAACTACAACATCTATCTTAACTATTACTTCTAACGTAGTATACGGTAAAAAAACTGGTAACACTCCAGATGGACGTCGTGCAGGAGAACCATTCTCTCCAGGGGCTAACCCAATGAACGGACGTGACCAAAGTGGAGCTCTAGCTTGCTTAAGCTCAGTAGCTAAACTACCATATGAATACAGCCGTGATGGAATCAGCTTAACTGCTGCATTCACACCAAACTCATTAGGTAAAACTAAACAAGATCAAATTAAAAACTTAACAGCAATGATGGATGGATATTTCAGAAAAGGTGGTTACCACTTAAATACTAACGTATTTAATAAAGAAACATTACTTAAAGTAATTGAATCTCCAGAAGATTATCCAAACTTTACAATTCGTGTATCAGGATACGCTGTACGTCTAATCAGTTTAACTCCAGAACAACAACGTGACGTATTAAGCCGTACAATGCACCAATTCATGTAATTAAGTAAATAGTTGAAAGAAGGTGGAGGCTTATAGCCTCCACTTTTTTAGATTAAAAAGAATCATAAAAGTGTTTACAGAATAACAATGTATACGATATAATATAACTATAAACTGGCTAAAGGAGGAAATCGCATATGGAAATGGAAAAAGTAGAAGGAAGTCCTGTTGAAGAAAAAAAAGAATTAACAGCTAATATTCACTCGGTGGAATCATTTGGTAATGTTGATGGTCCTGGAATTAGATATGTAGTATTCTTTCAAGGATGTATGTTAAGATGTAAATATTGCCATAATCCAGATACATGGAAAATGCATAATCCTGATGCTAAAGTTATGACAGTAGATCAACTAACGAAAGAAATAGTGAAGTATCGAGAATTTTTTGAAGCGAGTGAAGGTGGAGGAGTCACAGTAAGTGGTGGAGAATCGCTTTTACAGATTGATTTTGTTTTAGAACTATTTAGAAAACTAAAAAAACTAGGTATTAATACATGTGTTGATACTTGTGGTGGATTTTATGTGAATACACCAAGTATGAATGAAAAAGTATTAGAGCTTATTTCTTTAACGGATTTATTCTTGGTAGACTTAAAACATATTGATGATGAACAACATTTACGTTTGACAAAACGTACGAATAAAAATATTATTCAATTTACTAATTTTTTAAGTAATCATGGTGCTAAAATGTGGATAAGACATGTCCTCGTACCAAAATGGACTGATGATGATTATTATTTAAAAAAATTACGTGAATATATAGATACATTACAAGGAGTCGAGCGTGTAGAAGTATTACCTTATCACGATATGGCTAAATTTAAATATAAAGAACTAGGAATAGAATATGAATTAAATGATATTAATCCACCGACAAAAGATAGAATTAAGAATGCTATTGATATCTTAGGGGCAAGGGATGATATAAGTTAATAAAAAATGAGTAGTTTAATAATCGTGATTTCTAGAAAACGATAATAAATTACTCATTTTTTAATTTAAAAATAACTATAAGGGAAGATTTCCTTATAGTTATTTTTAGATTATTGTTGTGTAGAAGTAGTCCCCTCTAGCATAGATTTAATGTATGATTCTACATCACTATTACTTGATTTTACGTTATATTCTTCAAATACTTTTTTAAGGGCTTTACTTACAATTGTTGAATCTTTCTTAACAGCTTCCTCAGCAGCTTTTTCAGCTAATGTTGGTTTTAACTCATCAAAAGATACATCTTTTTCATCTAAAACTTTAATAATATGGTATCCAAATGAAGTTTTTACAACATCAGAAGTTTTGTCTTTGCTTAATGAGTAAGCTGCATCTTTAAATTCTTTAACAAATGAGTTATCTTCTTTAGAAGACCAACCTAAGTCTCCACCGTTTGAAGCATTGGCAGTATCATTAGAATTTTCTTTTGCTAAAGTGGCGAAATCTCCTCCGTCTTTAAGTTTCTTAAGAACATCTTCAGCTTTTTTCTTAGCATCTTCGTCACTTAAACCATTTGGATTTGATTCACTCTTAACACTTACTAAAATGTGTGCTAGGTGATATTGGTGTTTGTTTTTTTCATAGTTTTCTTTAAGCTTATCGTCATTTGTTCCAGCGTAATCATTAATTAATAACGTTTGAGCAGCTTTAACTTTTAAACCATCTTTATATTTATCAAGAGTAAATCCTTGTTGTTTTAATAATTGTTCAAATTTTTCTTTTCCACCGTATTGTTCTTGAGCTTTTTGAAGTTGTTCATCTATAGTTTTTTGATCAATTTTATTTTTATATTTGTCTAAAAGAACTTTTTGAATCATCATACTCGTAGCTGTTTTAGATAATTGACTAGCTCCAATACTTTCTACTATATCTTTTTCTGTAACGTCACCTGCTTTACTAGAGATATATTTTGTTCCTCCAGTTGAGCATCCTGCTAAACCTATAACAGATATACTAAGCGCTATAGGTAAAATAGCTTTTTTAAACTTTTTCATTAAAATTTGTCCTCCTATGTGTACATATGTATTAATATATCATATTTTTTAATATAAAACAACTAAAGAATCGGTGATATCAGTCTTGCGAATGCTTCTTTAATTTTTATTAGTAAACTTCTTTGTTGATACTTAGAAAAAGAAATCAAAGTAGATTTTTCAATATCTTTAAGAAAAATATGTCTAAATTCTTTTGTAGTTTTGTAGTCATACATAAACGCATTTAATTCGAAGTTAAGTTTGAAACTTCTGTAGTCGAAATTTGCACTTCCTAAACTTGAAACTTCATCATCTATTATAATCATTTTAGTATGGATAAACCCGTTTTCATAGATATAAGTTTTAGCTCCTAATTCAGCAAGTTCACCGATAAATGAATAAGTAGCCCAATAAACAAAAATATGATCAGGTTTATTGGGAACCATAATCCTAACATCTATTCCAGATAATATTGCCATCTTTAAAGCATCCATAACACTTTCATCAGGGATGAAGTAGGGAGATTGAATATAGATATATTTTTTCGCTCTGGAAATCATGTATAGGTAACTATATTTAATTTTTTGTAGTTTATTATCAGGTCCACTAGAAACCAATTGAATAGGCAGATAATTATCGACTGCAGTAGCAACATGTTCAGCTGTTAGCTTAAGTTGATCAGTTTTCTTAGATGTCTGAGAGTTCCAGTCATCTATAAAACGATATTCTAAAGAACCTACCGCTTCTCCTTCGATTCTAAGGTGAGTATCTCGCCAATAACCAAATTTCTTATCTAATCCTAAGTATTCATCACCAACATTGAATCCACCTGTATAACCGATATTACCATCGATTGTAACTATTTTTCTGTGGTTTCTATAATTCATACGAAAATTAATTAGTGGGAATTTTGATTTGAAAAATCTTTTTATTTTAGCATTATTTTTTGTTAATTGTCTTAAAGAAGAAATGCTAAGTTTTCTCGATCCAATATCATCATATAGGATATATACATCTACACCTTCTAGAAGTTTTTGTTCTAAAAGTTGAAAGAGTTGTTTTCCAATACCATCCTTTTTTAAAATATAATACTGAATATGTATATAGTTTTTGGCGTTTTTTATGTCTTCAAAAAGTAATTTAAATTTTTCTTTTCCGTCTGTAATAATTTGAATTTTATTATTTTTTGATAAAAATGATTTGTCTGTTTCAAAATTTAATTCTATTAAGTTTCTATGTTTAGAAATTACTTCCTCATGTTTAGAGATTTCGTAAGGCATAGATCTTTTCAATAGACTTTGCTGATATTTAATTTTCTCTTCATCTGAGCAGGGAAATATTTTTTCTCTATATATAGGTCTACCGAATATTAAATATAGGATAAATCCTAGATATGGTATTAAAAACAATACTAATATCCATGACCATGATGATGTAGTAGTTTGATACTCTAAAAATACAATTGAAAATGCTAGTAGAGTATTAATTATTAAAAAAATTGTTAAAACTATATCAAAATTTATATCATTAAAAATAGAAGTTAAATAGTAAAAAATACTAGAAATATTAATATTGAATAATTGTAGATTTATATAATTCATAATATATCACTCCTAACTTAATGGTACCTTAAAATGAATTAAATGTCTATTGATAATATTTAAATAAATAGTAATATACTATATTTTAATTGACATTAAAATATCACTAAAATAAAAAAGTAGAATTGTATTGAATAATCAATTTTAATTGTTTGTCAAATAAATTTTATAATTTTTGTGTTATGAGTTGAATTTTTACGAATTTGTATTATAATGGAATAGAGAATAAAAAAGGAGAATGTTATGCCTAATAATATTTTAGAAGAATTAAAAACAAAATTTGAAGATTTTGCAAGTGAGTTAGAAAATATTGAACCTGAAAAAGTTGATTTAACTCAAATTGACAGATTAATTGCATTAGTAGAAGAATTAGATAACGAAATTAAAACTATAAAATAATAGTAGAATTTGATAAGCTGAAGTGGGAGTGTTTTGCTTTTACTCAGCTTATCTTTATGAATGAGGATACGATGAAAAATAAAAACGGAAAAAAATTAAATGTCTTACTTACAATTAAGAAAATAGGAATTAATGGTGAGGGGATAGGATATTATAAAAAGAAAATTACTTTCGTAAAAGGCGCTCTGCCTGACGAAGTTATTGTTTGTGAAATAGTTGAGGAAACACCAAAATACATTATTGGGAAACTTGTTAAAGTAAAAGAACCAAGCCCATATAGAGTTGAAATTAAACGCGAGTATGCAGAAAGTGGAGCATACGGTTTAGCTCATGTTAGCTATGAAAAACAATTAGAATACAAACGTACAATTTTATTAGATGCATTCGATAAGTATTATAGACTACCAAAACCTGATAAATTAGTTCTAAAAACATTAGCGAGTCCTGTAACAGAAGGGTATCGTAATAAAAACCAATTTCCACTAGCTGTTAGAAACGGACGAGTTATTGCTGGTTTATATAAAGAAGGTTCTAATGATTTAGTTGAAATCAATGAAGATTTAGCATTACATGAAAATGGTAATAAAATAACAAGCTTAGCTAAGAAATTACTTGGAAAATATAAAGTAGAGATTTCTACAAATAAAAAGAACTATGGTGTGAAATATATCGCCACAAGAACTTCATTTTACAATGGAGATGTTCAAGTAACTTTTGTAGCGAATACTGATAAAATAAAAAATATGGATAAGGTCGTTAATGAACTTAAACGTGAAAGAATCGTTAAAAGTATTATATTAAATATTACTAATGATAAAGATCATCTAGTAATGGGAACAGAAAGTGTAACTTTATATGGTTCAGATTATATCGTCGAAAAAATTGGAGATATTAAGTATGAACTTTCGGCTAAATCATTCTTCCAATTAAATCCGCCAGCAACTAAAAAACTTTATGATAAAGTAGTTGAGTTTGCCGCGTTAAAAGAAACAGATGTTGTATTAGATGCTTTCTGTGGGGTTGGAACAATTGGACAATATGTCAGTCGTAATTGTAAAGAGGTTTATGGTGTTGATATTATTCCTGCTGCAATTAAAGACGCGAATGATAATGTTAAATTAAATAATTTAACAAACTGTACTTATGTTGCAGGAGATGCTAATAAAATAGTTCCACGTTGGAAGAAAAAAGGAATAAACTTCGATGTAGCAATAGTAGATCCACCACGTGTAGGACTTGGACCATTAGCTAAAAACTTATTAGCGGTTGACGCTAAAAAGATTGTTTATGTGAGTTGTAATCCATCTACATTGGCACGTGACTTAAAAGTACTAACAAGAAAATATAAAATTAGACGTATTCAACCAGTAGACATGTTCCCAGGAACAGCAGCAGTTGAAGCGGTAGTTGAATTAATTAGAAAATAATTTCTAGAGGAAAAATATGGATAGTTTTGAACAATTAAAAAAAGAAATAATGGAAGATAGTGATAATAAAAAATACACGGATGAAGGAATAGAACCTTTATTTTCTACACCTAGTACAGCAAAAATATTAATCGTAGGTCAAGCGCCTGGTATTAAAGCTCAAGAAAGTAAAATCTTCTTCAATGACAAAAGTGGGGTTAAACTTCGCGAGTGGATGGGAATAGATGATGAAATATTTTATAAATCTGGTTTAATAGGTGTAGTTCCAATGGACTTCTATTATCCTGGTAAAGGTAAAAGTGGGGATTTGCCACCACGTAAAAATTTTGCAAAAAAATGGCATTCTAAAGTGTTAGAACTAATGCCTAATCTCGAACTTATTATTCTCGTAGGAAAATATGCACAAGATTATTACTTGGGAAATGATAAAAAACAGAATCTAACAGAAACTGTATTAAATTATAAACAATATTTACCGCGTTATTTCCCGATTGTTCATCCTTCTCCATTAAATTTTCGATGGCATAATAAAAATCCATGGTTTATCGAAGAAGTAGTACCTGAATTACAAAAAAGGGTGAAGGAAATACTAGGACAATAAATTATTAAAAAAAGGCTGAGGTAACTTGAAGATTTCTATGAAATCCTGATTTCAAGCTACGCTCAGTCTTTTTAATTTTCTATTATTTCAAACCTAGTCTGCTCACCGTAATATATAAGAAGTGAAGAGAGTATTGATTTCAATTGTTCTAAATTATCAGTTTTTAAAATTATTTCTGCCTTACCTGAGATTACGTTGAAAGCATCACCGCTTTTTACAGAGATTATTTCAATGTTTTTATATTTTGTAGTTTTTCTTATGAATTCACCAGCGATAACTGTTGTATCGATAGCTTCATGAGGTTCAGCACCGTGTCCGCCTTTACCGTAGATAGTAACTAAATATGTATTCATATCTATTGTTCCTCCTTAAGATTTTTTATTACATTAGCGGAATCGAATGCTATTGTTAAGAATATTGAAGCCGTTTGTTTCATAACATCTTCTTCAAAATCAAAATTTGGATGGTGATGTGGATACTTAGCGAATGTAGAATTACCGGCACCAATTAAGAAGAATGCACCAGGGACTTCTTCAACGTAATAAGCAAAATCTTCACCGATCATTAACGGTTCAATTTCCGCTTGTTTAATTTCTGGAAGAATCTTAGAAGTTGCTTTTTGTATTTCTACTGTTCCTTTTTCATGATTTATAAGAGGTGGATAACCACCATAATATATAAACTCTATATTAGTTCCAGAATATTCATTTTCTAGAGCTTTGCATAAGTTTTGAAGTTTAGTCAGCACCATTTTATGAAGTTCTTTATTAAAATGTCTAATAGTTCCCGTAATACTTGCTTCTTCAATAGAACTTTCTAATTTTCCTAAGGTGATAACAAGTGTTTCCCTCGGTTTAGAAAATCGTGAAACTATTTGTTGAGTCATACTAACAAATTCTGCAGCAATAATGTTTGCATTTTCCTTAGTGTTGATTTTTACTTCGAATCTATCAGCAGCGGCACATAGTTCTTTGTAACTATATCCTAAAGTTCCAAGTGGAAGTGGTGTCCAAAGATGTGCTCCAAATATTGCATCGACACCTTGTAAGCAACCAGCATCTATCATAGGTTTTGCTCCACCTGGAGCTTGTTCTTCTCCGTATTGGAAAACTGCGACAACATCATGCGGAAGATCTTCTTGATGCTCCATTAGAACTTTGCACGTTGCAAGTAAAGCTGAAGTATGACCATCATGTCCACAAGCATGCATTGCATTAGGAATTGTAGATTTGTAAGGAGTATCTTTTGCATCATTTATAGGTAGAGCATCAAAATCAGCTCGAAAAGCAATTGTTTTTGAAGAATCTAGTCCTTTTATTCTTGCAACTACACCATTTAAGCCGACTTTTGTTTTAATATTAGTAATACCAATTTTTTCTAAATATTCTTTAATGAATCTCGCTGTATTTTTTTCGTTAAATGAAACTTCAGGATGCATATGCATATAG
This sequence comes from Gemella parahaemolysans, assembly GCF_053758945.1. Lineage (NCBI taxonomy): Bacteria > Bacillati > Bacillota > Bacilli > Caryophanales > Gemellaceae > Gemella > Gemella parahaemolysans. Next base: position 33,369 of record NZ_JBSMTP010000005.1, on the reverse strand, counting down.
CGACGAAGTTCAATTATTTCTGGATAAAATTTTTCAAGTTCATTTTGTATAATTTGTTCAATCATAAAAACCTCCAGATTACTTTTATTAATTATAAATACAATTATAGCACAAATATTTTATTAAATAGAGAATAGTTTGAGAAAATGTTTTCAATTATTTTTATTTTTGATATAATATGAGTTAAATAGAGACTAGTAAAACTCAATTCGGAGGTGGGAGCATGGATACATTAGATTAATAGAGAGATTTTATTAAAAAGGAGTTAATGTATGCAAATATTAAATATTAAAAACATAGAGTTTGAGAAACAAGGGAAGATATTATTTAAATTAGACAAATTGAGTATAAATACTGGTGATATTATTGGTTTAATAGGAAAAAATGGTTCAGGGAAGACAACTCTGTTAAAATATATAGATGACTTGCTTAAAGACGAAAATAACATTTCTTTGGAGTTTTTAGAATTTGGAGAAAATTCTTTTCTTAAAAAGAGTGGAGGGGAAGTTGTTGTAAGTAAGATTAGAGGTAGCTTATTATCGAATGTGGAGCTATATTTACTAGATGAACCATCAACTTACTTAGATTATAATAATACTAACAAAATAGCTAATCTTATAAAAAGAACTCCAGCGACTTTTTGTATTGCTAGTCACGATAGAAATTTTTTAAATAATGTTTGTACTAAGTTATGGATAATTGAAAATAATACTGTGAGAGAATTCAATGGGAATTATCACGAGTACAAGCTACAAGAAGAAATTGAGATTACTGAGTATGAAGCTGAACTACAAAAGTATAATAAAGAAGCTAAGAAGATAAAGAAAAGCATTCAGGAGATGAAAGAGGAACAAGGGAAAAAATCTGGAAAGCCAAAGAACATGAGTGGATCAGATTATAGAATTATAAGTGTAAAAAATAAAATTTCAAAAAATCAAAAGAAATTACAGAAAAAAATAGCAAAACAAGAAGATAAGTTACAGGCTAATATTAAACCTAAGCCGTTAAAAGATAAGTATGATATTGAATTTCTAGAAATATTTAAAGAAACCCATGAGAAGAGTTTTTGTATTGATGCGAAAAGCTGTGAAATAGATGGGAAGTTTCTCTGGGCAACACCTGGTTTTACTTTTACTAGTGGGGATAAGATTTTAATTAAAGGAAAAAATGGTTCAGGGAAAACTACTTTTCTAAATTATGTGAAGGAGTCCATTCCGAGTTCCTTACAATTAGCGTATTTTGAACAAAATAGATTTGATATTTTTAAGGAAGAAAAAACATTGTTTGAATTTGTAAAAGAATCAACTTCACTAGATGATATAGAACTTAGAAATATACTAGCGTTACTAAATTTTAGAGGCGATGATATTAATAAGAAGATAGAAGTCTTAAGCAAAGGGGAGAAAGTTAAACTTTATTTCGTAAGTTTACTTTTTAGAAAAACAGATATACTGTTGCTAGATGAGATAACTAACTTCTTAGATGTTGTTGCGATAGAAGCGGTAGAGAAGATATTAAATAAATATCCTGGTATACTAATTATGGTCAGTCACGATATGGAATTTATCGATAATGTTGCAACTAAGGTTATAAACATTACGAATAAAGAAGTACTGAAATTCGAATAAATTAGAAAATAATAAAACTATTTATGAGGACAATTATGATAAAAATTATTATAGCTGCATTCTTAATATTAGGTTTTGTCTCAGCGGCAGTTGCTAGTGCAAGATGGCAAGAAAAGGATGAGGATGAATAAAAAGAAAAGTGGATTATTGGAGACATTTAATTGCTCCAATAATCCATTATACATTTGACAAATCTCTTATTATGGTATATAATATTGATAATTTGAATAACACATCTTTAATGTGATCCAGAGAGGTCAGCAAAGATTTATTAATTGGAAAACCAAGTTTATTTATGCTGTCCTGCTCAATAGAGTAGGCTATTTTTTTGAGGTGAAGTATGAAAAAACGAATTCTTTTCGACGAAACAATGATTTCTAGAATGATTACTAGAATTGCGAATGAAATTATCGAACAAAATAAATTAGATGATATAGTTTTAGTAGGTATTCAAACTAGAGGGATTCATATCGCCAAAAGATTGAAACAAAAAATCAAAGAAATTGAAAATACTAATATTCCAGTAGAAACACTTGATATAAAATTTTATCGTGATGATTTAGAAAAAATAAGTGAAGAACCTGAAATAAAAGTTCCGCGTTTTAAACTTGATTTGACAAACAAAGTTGTAATTATTGTAGATGATGTTCTTTATACAGGAAGAACTGTAAGAGCAGCGATAGATGCTATTATGGATGTAAGTCGTCCAAAAGCAATTCGTCTTGCTATTCTTGTAGATAGAGGACATAGAGAACTGCCAATTAGAGCAGATCATATTGGAAAAAATATTCCTACTTCAAGAAAAGAAAATGTAAAAGTTCATTTAAATGAAGTAGATGATGTTGAAGAAATATTGTTAATTTAAATATAAAATCTTTTTAAGGTAGTCCAGAGAGGCTAACAAGGGATTGAATTTAAAGTTTATACTTTATTTGAGTATAGCTATATTTAGGTATAACTATACCCAGATAATAACTTGAATTTAATAGTTGATGAACAGTCATACCTTGTAGCCTGCTGGATACAAGGTATTTTTTTATACAAAATGGAGGAAGTACTATGAGAAATATAGTAAAAATGTCGGATTTAACAAATGAAGAAGTTTATCAGCTTATAGAAAGAGCTTTAGAGTTGAAAAATGGTAAACAAGTAGAGCCAAGAGAAGACTTATATGTAGCAAACTTATTCTTTGAAAATTCAACTAGAACTAAACATAGTTTTGAGGTGGCTGAGCACAAACATAGATTAAATGTTATAAACTTCGAGGCTGCAACATCATCAGTAAATAAAGGTGAAACACTATACGATACTTGCAAAACATTAGAAATGTTAGGTTGTAATATGTTGGTTATTAGACATGGTCAAGATGCTTACTACAATGAACTTACTAACTTGAATATTCCGATTTTAAGTGGTGGAGATGGTAGTGGAGAACACCCGAGTCAATGTTTACTTGACTTAATGACGATGTACGAGAAATTCGGAACGTTCGAAAATCTTAATGTAATTATCGCAGGGGATATTAAAAATTCTCGTGTGGCAAGAAGTAATTACAACATGCTTACAAGATTAGGAGCAAGAGTAAGATTTGTTTGTCCTGACATTTTCAAAGACGAGACGCTTGGAGAAGTAGTAGAGTTTGATAAAGTAGTTGGCGAAGTTGATGTTTGTATGCTACTTAGAGTTCAACATGAAAGACATGATTCTAAAATGGGACTAAGTAAAGATGAATACCATAATAACTTTGGATTAACTAAAGAACGTTATGAAAGATTAAAAGAATCTGCAATAGTGATGCATCCAGCACCTGTTAATAGAGATATGGAAATAGCTTCGGAACTAGTTGAAGCACCTAAATCAGTAATCTTTGAACAGATGAAAAATGGAATGTTCATGAGACAGGCAATGATAGAAAAAATAATTAAAGATAATAATTTATAAAGAGGAGAAGCATATGTTACTTTTAAAAAACGGTAAAATTTTAGAAAATGGTGTATTAGTAGAAAGAGATATTTTGATTAATGATAAGAAAATCGTAAAAATCTCTGAGAACATCGAAGAAAGTGGAGCTAAGGTACTAGACTTAGAAGGGAAATTTGTTTCACCAGGATTTATAGATGTTCACGTACACTGGAGAGAGCCAGGATTTGAATACAAAGAAAACATTTATCACGCTTCAAGAGCAGCAGCACGTGGTGGATTCACTACAGCAATGCCAATGCCGAACTTAAATCCAGTACCAGACTGCTATGAGAATTTAAAATTACAATTAGACATTATTGAACGTGATTCGGTAATCAGAGCGATTCCTTTTGGAGCTATAACAAAAGGAGAAGAAGGAAAAGAATATGCTGATTTCGAAGAATTAGCCGAGCATGTGTTTGCCTTTAGTGATGACGGTAGAGGAGTACAGGATGCTAATATGATGTATGAATCAATGATGGTTGCTGCTAAATTAAATAAAGCAATCGTAGCTCACTGTGAAGATAACTCATTAATCCGCGGTGGATGTATGCACTGTGGACGTAGAAGTCGTGAATTAGATTTACCAGGAATTCCTTCAGTATGTGAGAGTGTTCAGATTGCACGTGATGTTCTTTTAGCTGAAGCAGCAGGATGTCACTACCATGTTTGTCACGTATCTACTAAAGAATCAGTTAGGGTAGTAAGAGAAGCGAAGGCAGCAGGAATTAAAGTAACTTGTGAAGTATGTCCTCACCACCTAATAAGTGATGAAATGGATATTCCAGAAGATAACGGAATGTGGAAGATGAATCCGCCGCTAAGAGCACGTGAAGATAGAAATGCTCTTATCGCAGGTCTATTAGATGGGACAATCGATGTAATAGCGACAGACCACGCACCACATGCAACTCACGAAAAAGATTTATCAATGAGAAAAGCTGCATTTGGAATTGTAGGAAGTGAAACAGCATTCAGTCAACTTTATACGAAGTTTGTAAAAACTGGAGTATTCTCACTAGACTTACTAGTTAAACTAATGACTGAAAAAGTTGCAGATACTTTCGACCTACCATATGGACGTTTAGAAGAAGGTGGTTTTGCAGATTTAGTAGTAATCGACTTAGAAAAATCACTAAAAATTGATCCGGAAAAATTCTTATCAAAAGGTAGAAACACACCTTATGTTGGAGAAGAAATATACGGAATACCAGTATTAACATTATGTGAAGGTCAAGTTGCATACAAAGATAGTGAAGTATTTGAAGTTTAAAAAATAAAAAACTTAGAAAGAGAGAACAAAGATGTACAGTTACGATAGACAATTAATTTTAGAAGATGGAACAGTATATAAAGGATATGGATTTGGTGCTAACAGAGCATTAGCGGGAGAAGTAGTATTTAACACAGGTATGACAGGATACCAAGAAACACTTTCAGATCCATCATACAATGGACAAATAGTAACATTTACTTATCCATTAATCGGAAACTACGGAATCAATAGAGACGATTTTGAAACAATTAATCCTAGTATTAAAGGACTTATTGTTAGGGAAGTTTGTAAAAAACCTTCTAACTTCAGAACAGAATACAGTTTAGATGAAGTATTAAAAGAACTTAATATACCTGGAATTTCAGGGATTGATACACGTAGTTTAACAAGAAAAATAAGAGAACACGGTACAATTAAAGGGATAATTACTGACCTTTGCATGGATCCAGAAGAGCAATTAGAAAATCTTAGAAAAACTGATTTACCAACGAACCAAATTGAACAAGTTTCAACTCAGAAAGCTTTCTTATCTTCAGGAAATGGATATAGAGTAGTACTAGTAGACTTCGGTATGAAATCAGGAATCCTAAGAGAATTAAATGAACGTAATTGTGATATCGTTGTAGTTCCTCACAATGTAACTGCTGCGGAAATCTTCAGACTTAATCCGGATGGAATCATGTTAAGTAATGGGCCTGGGGATCCAGAAGATGTACCAGAAACAATCGAGATGCTTAAAGAAGTTATGCCAAAAATTCCAATTTTTGGAATTTGTATGGGACACCAACTTATTTCATTAGCATGTGGAGCGAAAACATACAAACTTAAATTCGGTCACCGTGGAGCTAACCACCCAGTAAAAAACTTGATTACTGGGAAAGTTGATATTACTTCACAAAACCATGGTTTCAGTGTAGATATTGACTCGCTAAAAGATACAGACTTAGAGCTTACACACCTATCAGTAAATGATAAAACATGTGAAGGGGTACGTCACAAAAAATACCCAGTATTTTCAGTACAATATCACCCAGAAGCATCACCAGGACCACACGATCCTAACTATTTATTCGATCAGTTTATAGATTATATGAGAGAATTTAAAGAAAACAAATAGGAAATAACCTGAAAAACAATAGAGTATCAATGCAAAATTAAGGAGAATAAAAATGCCAAAACGTAATGATATAAAAACAATACTAGTAATAGGATCTGGACCAATTACAATAGGTCAAGCAGCGGAGTTTGACTATGCTGGAACTCAAGCATGTCTATCTTTAAGAGAAGAAGGATATGAAGTTATCTTAGTTAACTCTAACCCAGCGACAATAATGACTGACAAAGAAATAGCTGATAAAGTGTATATGGAGCCATTAACACTTGAATTTGTAAGTAAAATCATTCGAAAAGAAAGACCTGATGCACTACTTCCAACATTAGGAGGACAAGTAGGTCTTAACCTTGCGGTTGAACTTCATAAAAGTGGGATTTTAGACAAGTACGGAGTTGAATTACTAGGAACAAAATTAAGTTCGATTGAACAAGCAGAGGACAGAGAATTATTCCGTGACCTTATGAATGAACTTAATGAACCAGTTCCAGAATCAGCAATTATTACAACTTTAGATGAAGCGAGAGAATTCGTTGCTGAAATAGGATATCCAGTAATTGTTCGTCCTGCCTTTACGATGGGGGGAACAGGTGGAGGTATCTGTTACGATGAGAAAGATTTAGAAGAAATCGTAAGTAGTGGATTACACTATTCACCAGTTACTCAGTGTTTATTAGAAAAATCTATCGCAGGATTTAAAGAGATTGAATACGAAGTAATGCGTGACTCTAACGATACAGCGATTGTTGTATGTAACATGGAAAACATTGACCCTGTAGGGATTCACACAGGGGACTCAGTAGTAGTAGCACCTTCTCAAACATTAACAGATAGAGAGTACCACATGCTACGTAATGTATCATTAAAAATTATTAGAGCTTTAAAAATTGAAGGAGGATGTAACGTACAACTTGCACTTGATCCAAATTCATTCAAATACTATATTATCGAAGTTAACCCAAGGGTATCACGTTCATCAGCCCTAGCTTCAAAAGCAACAGGATATCCAATCGCGAAAATTGCAGCGAAAATTGCAGTAGGATTAACTCTTGATGAAATAATAAATCCAGTTACACAAAACTCATATGCTTGTTTCGAACCAACGCTTGACTATGTAGTAAGTAAAATTCCACGTTTCCCATTTGATAAATTTGAAAACGCGGATAGAAAACTAGGAACACAAATGAAAGCCACTGGTGAAGTAATGGCGATGGGTAGAACTTATGAAGAAAGTTTACTAAAAGCTATCCGTTCATTAGAATATGGAGTGCACCACCTTGGATTACCTAATGGAGATGATTTCACATTAGAAGAAATTATTGACAAGATTAAACAAGCTGGAGATGAAAGATTATTCTTCATCGGAGAAGCGTTAAGACGTGGACAAAGTACAAAAGATATTCATGATATCACAAAAATTGACATGTTCTTCTTAGAAAAAATGCAAAATATCATCGATATCGAACATGAATTAAAAGACAATGTTGGAAATGTTGATTTACTAGAATATGTTAAAAAATATGGATTCTCTGATAAGGTAATTGCGCATAGATGGGGAATGACAGAAGATGATATTTACAACCTTCGTCAAGAAAACAAAATAACACCAGTATTTAAAATGGTAGATACATGTGCAGCTGAGTTCGTTTCAGAAACGCCTTATTTCTACTCAAGTTATGAACAAGAGCAAGAATCAATCGTTAGCGATAAGAAAAAAATTGTTGTACTAGGATCAGGTCCTATCCGAATCGGACAAGGGGTAGAGTTCGACTACGCAACAGTACATGCGGTAATGGCGATTAAAGATGCAGGTTATGAAGCAATCATCGTTAACAACAACCCAGAAACAGTTTCTACAGACTTTACAATCTCTGATAAACTGTACTTCGAGCCACTAACTGAAGAAGATGTAATGGCGATAATTAATCATGAAAATCCATTAGGAGTTGTAGTTCAATTCGGTGGGCAAACAGCGATTAATCTAGCGGCTAAATTAGAAAAACATGGCGTGAAAATTCTAGGTACTGCCTTAGAAGAAATTGATAACGCGGAAGATAGAGATAAATTTGAAGAATTATTACATAAACTGGATATTCCACAACCACTTGGAAAAACTGCATTTGATGTAGAAACAGCAGTTAAGAATGCTGAAGAAATCGGATATCCTGTATTAGTAAGACCATCATACGTACTTGGTGGACGAGCTATGGAAATAGTTTATGAAGAAGCGGAACTACGTCGTTACATGAAAACAGCGGTAAAACTTACGCCAGAACACCCAGTACTAACTGACAGATACTTAGTTGGACGTGAGATAGAAGTAGATGCTATTAGTGATGGTGAAACAGTAATTATTCCAGGTATTATGGAACACATTGAAAGAGCAGGGGTTCACTCAGGAGACTCTATAGCAGTGTATCCACCTCAAACACTAACAGAAGGTGAAAAAGCTAAGTTAATAGAATACACAATTAAACTAGCAAAAGGATTGAACATTGTTGGACTATTAAATATTCAATATGTAATCAGTAAAGGGGAAGTATTTGTACTAGAAGTTAACCCACGAAGCTCAAGAACTGTACCATTCTTAAGTAAAATAACAGGAGTGCCAATGGCAAAACTTGCTGCTGGAGCAATCATTGGAGAAACTTTAAAATCTAAAGGATATGAAACAGGATTATTACCAGAAGCAGAGAATGTGTACACTAAAGTACCGGTGTTTAGTTTCCAAAAATTAAAAGATGTAGATACTACTCTTGGACCTGAGATGAAATCAACTGGAGAAGTAATGGGAAGTGATAGAACTTTAGAAAAATCACTATACAAAGGACTTCTTGCAGCAGGAATCAAAGTAAGTGATCAAGGAAATATCTTATTTACAATTAGTGATGATGATAAAGAAGAAGCATTAAATATAGCAAAACGTTTCTTCGGCTTAGGATATAACCTATTAGCAACTGAAGGAACAGCTAAGTACTTAGACGAACATGGATTAAGAGTTACTCCAGTAGGAAAAATTAATCAAAGTGATTACAGTGTACTTGACGCTATATATAATGGAGATGTGGATGTAGTAGTAAATACTACTTCAAAAGATAAAGATGTAACAAAAGACGGATTCAAGATTCGCCGTGTAGCGAGTGAGCAAGAGGTTGTATGTTTAACATCATTAGATACAGCAGATGCGCTACTAAAAGTTTTAGAATCAATCTCATTTGATATATTACCACTATAAAATAAAAAATAATGAAGAAGGGTGCTGACTTAAAAGTCCTAAAATTTAACAAGGTTCATATGAGAACCCGTAGACGCAGTGGTTTATTGATATCTAAATTCGCTTTATAAAAGCTTTTTAGATATCTAATAAACTGTGCGGGGGTGACTCGACAAAATCGATTTCTCTGAAATCACGATTTTTGAGTCACTCCCTTCTTCTTACAAAAAGGAGCATTTGGATGGATACTTATTTAGCAACAGTAGTTAGTAATGAACAAGTAGCAGATAAAATATTTAGAATCGAATTGCAAGGTGATATAGTTAAAGAAATGAATACACCAGGACAATTCGTAAATATTAAAGTAAGTAACAGTTATGAGTTTTTATTAAGAAGACCTATTTCAATTTGTGAAATAAATAAAGAAAAAAATACATTTGTGATGGTCTACAGAGCAGATGGAGCAGGTACTAAAAAGATCTCAGAATTAGAATCAGGTAATTTAGTAGATGTATTAGGACCATTAGGAAAAGGATATGATGTTTATACGCTAGAAAAAGGACAAACTGCATTGTTAGTAGGTGGAGGAATAGGAGTTCCACCGTTATATGAATTAGCAAAGCAATTTAGAAAACAAGGGATAAACACAGTACATATTTTAGGTTTTAATAATGTGAAAGATGTGTTTTATGAAGAAAAATTTGCAGAGCTTGGAACAACTTATGTTGCTACGGCTGATGGAAGTTATGGAGAAAGAGGTTTTGTTACTGATGTTATAAAAAATTATGAAGTTGACTATGATAAGTATTATAGTTGTGGTCCATTTGCTATGTTAAAAGCATTGACTAAAATGGATGAAGAAAAAATGGGATATATTTCTCTAGAAGAGAGAATGGCTTGTGGAGTAGGTGCATGTTATGCATGTGTTTGTGAAAAAATTGACGGTTCTATCTCACGTGTATGTTACGATGGGCCTGTATATGATTCGAAAGAAATAGCATTATAGGAGGAATTTATGAGCGAAAGATTACGAGTAAAATTACCGGGGTTAGATTTAAAAAATCCTGTAATGCCAGCATCAGGATGCTTTGCATTTGGTTTAGAATATGCTAACTTTTATGACCTAGGTAGACTTGGAGCAATCATGATAAAAGCAGCCACTAAAGAACCGCGTTTTGGTAATCCTACACCACGAGTAGCTGAAACTTCTAGTGGTATGCTAAACGCAATAGGATTACAAAATCCTGGAGTTCATGAAATATTAGAAACTAAATTAAAAGAACTAGAAAAATATGATGTTCCTATTATTGCTAACGTTGCAGGAAGTGAAATAGATGACTATGTTTATGTAGCAGAGCATATAAGTAAAGCACCGAATGTTCATGCATTAGAATTAAATATATCTTGTCCTAATGTTAAACATGGAGGGATTCAGTTCGGAACAGATCCAGAAACAGCAAAAAACTTAACTAGAAAAGTTAAAGAAGTATCGAGTGTCCCTGTTTATGTGAAACTTTCACCTAATGTTACTGATATCGTAGCGATGGCAAAGGCTGTCGAAGAAGGTGGAGCAGATGGTATTACTATGATAAATACTTTAGTAGGTGTAAGGTTAGATAAAAAGACAGGAAAACCAATTATAGCCAATGTAACTGGGGGACTTTCTGGACCTGCGGTGAAACCTGTAGCTATAAGAATGGTTTATCAGGTGAGCCAAGCTGTTAACATTCCTATTATAGGTATGGGAGGTATAATGGATGAGTGGGACGTTATAGACTTTATCTCAGCTGGAGCGAGTGCGGTAGCAGTAGGTACAGCGAATTTTACAGATCCATATGCTTGCCCGAAAATTATTGATAAGTTAGAAGCGGCACTTGATGAATTAGGAGTTGAACATATATTAGAACTTCGTGGTCGTGCATATAAATAAAAAGGAGAAATATTATGAATAAAGATGTAATAATAGCGTTAGATTTTCCAACTTTGGAACATACTTTAAATTTTTTAGAAAAATTTGGTGAAGAAAAATTATTTGTAAAAATAGGAATGGAATTATACCTACAAAATGGACCTGTTGTTATTGAAAAAATTAAAGAATTAGGACACAAGATATTCTTAGATCTTAAATTACATGATATTCCCAATACAGTTTATGGTGCGACAAAAGGATTAGCGCAATTCAAAGTTGATATTCTTACTGTACATGCGGCAGGTGGCTATGAAATGCTAAAAGCAGCAAAACGAGGGATGATTGATGGTGGTAGTGTGGATACTAATGTAATAGCGATAACACAATTAACTTCAACATCAGAAGAAGCGATGAAAGAAGAGCAACTAATTGCTGTATCTCTAGAAGAGAGTGTAATAAATTATGCTAAACTAGCTAAAAGAGCAGGGCTTGATGGAGTAGTTTCATCAGTTTGGGAAGCAAGATTTATTCGAGAAAACTGTGGAGATGACTTCTTAAAAGTAACTCCAGGAATAAGATTAGAAACAGATGAAGTAGGAGATCAAAAACGTGTAGCAACTCCAACTGTTGCTAACGAAGAAGGAAGTACACACATCGTGGTTGGGCGTTCTATAACTAAATCAGAAAATCCACTTGAAGTTTATAAACTAATAAAAAGTCAATTCGTAAAATAAAAATATACAGATAACATAAAGGAGAAGAACATGGCATTAGAAAGAAAAATAGCAAAACACTTATTAGATATTGAAGCAGTGGCATTAAGACCAAATGATTATTTCACTTGGACATCTGGAATTAAATCACCAATTTACTGTGATAACAGAATTACAATGTCATACCCTGCGATTCGTCGTGAAATAGCAGCTGGTATGAGTGAAGTAATTAAAGCTAAATTCCCAGAAGTAGAAGTAGTTGCTGGTACAGCTACAGCAGGTATTCCACACGCTGCGTGGGTAAGTGAAGTACTGGATTTACCTATGATTTACGTGAGAGATTCAGCTAAAAAACATGGGAAAACAAATCAAATCGAAGGTAGATTACTAGAAGGACAAAAAGTTGTTATTATTGAAGACTTAATTTCAACTGGATTATCTTCATTAAAAGTAGCTAAAGCATTAGAAGAAGCTGGTGCAATAGTTCTAGGTGTTGTGGCGATATTTAGTTATGAACTTAAGAAAGCACAAGATGTCTTTTCAGCTGATAAAGTAGAGTATCATACTTTAACTAACTATAATTACTTAATCGAAGAAGCGGTAGCGAGTGATTATATCAAACAAGAAGATGTAGAAAAACTTCTTGAGTGGAGAAATAATTTATAAGAACTTACAAAATATTAAAGGTGTAACATAGGAAGAGATGTCTAAGTTACACCTTTTTATTTTATTATTTTAATTTGATAGCGATTATCAATGGCTTATGATATAATTATAGTATTAATATAAAGCAGTGAGGGAATGAGAAATGGATAATATTATTGATGTAAGTATACCAGTTGCACAAGTTGTTGATAAACATCCAGAAGTGTTGGATATTTTGGTTGATCTTGGATTTAAACCACTAGCTAACCCAATTATGAGAAATACTGTAGGGAGAAAGACTTCGCTAAAAATGGGTTCGAAGTTGGCAGGAATTAAACTTGAAACAATTGTTGCTATATTAGAAGCTAATGGGTATGAAGTAGTAGGGGTAGACTAATGGCTACAAAGAGAATTGAAGTTTTAAGAGATATACTATTACGACTTCATAATGGAGAATCTGCAGAGTCAGTACAAGCTGAATTTGATGAGCATTTTTTTGGAGTATCTGCTATTGAGATCTCTTTAATGGAGCATGAACTTATGAATTCAGATTCTGGTGTGACTTTTGAGGATGTTATGAAATTATGTAACGTACATGCTAATTTATTTAAAGGTGCGATAAAAAATGTAGAAGTCGAAGATAGTGAGCATCCAGGACATCCAGTTCAAGTGTTTAAACAAGAGAATTTAGCTTTAAGAGCAGCGATTATACGAGTTCGTCGAATTTTAGATAACTATACAAAGTTAGATGAAGGTGAAACAAAAGAAGTTGTTTTAAAAGGATTGCTTCGTCAGTTGCAATTATTAGGAAAATTTGATATTCATTATAAACGTAAAGAAGAATTGATGTTTCCTATAATGGAAAAATATGGTCACGATGCACCACCTAAGGTTATGTGGGGTGTTGACGATGAAATAAGAGATTTATTCAAACTTGCTAAAGAAGAAGCGGAAAAACTACCTAATGCAGAGATAGCTGTCGTTAAAGAAAAATTTGAAGTTTTTGTTAAAGAATTTGAGGAAATGATTTTTAAAGAAGAGTCGATTCTTCTAATGATTTTATTAGAAGCATTTACTCAAGACGATTGGTTGAGTATCGCTAAAGATAGCGATACTTACGGTTATGCAATAATTCGACCTCAAGAGGAGTGGATACCTCATAGAGAAAATTTCGAGAATACAACAACTATAGAAGCTACACAAAGTGAGATGACGAAAGTTATTCAAACTCCTGAAGGCGAGTTTACTATTACCTATAAACCAAAAGAAGTTAAAGAGAAAACTTTCAATAGGGATACACCTCAGAAAATCGGAAATGGTTATCTGTCATTAAATCAAATGGATTTAATATTAAATCATTTACCTATGGAAATTACCTTTGTGAATAAAGAGGAAATCTTTCAATATTATAATAACCATTGCTCAGAAGAAGAAATGATATTTAAACGTACGCCAGGTCAAGTAGGGAGAAATGTAGAACTATGTCATCCACCTAAGTACCTAGAAAAAGTTAAAACTATAATGAAGAACTTGCGAAGTAGAAAAAAAGATAAGTATGAAATGTGGTTTAAATCTGAATCTAGAGGAAAATTTGTGCATGTTACTTATGCAGGTGTTTATGACGAAAATGGTGAATTTCAAGGAGTATTAGAATACGTTCAGGATATAGCTCCTTATAGAGAAATAGACAGTGATTATTATAGAGGAATAGAATAAAATATAAAAACGTGAGTGACTCAAAATCGATTTTTGAGTCACTCACTCTATTTATGAATATAGTTTATCAAAAACATTTTTTCTCAATTTTATTGTTGCGAGAATCAATAGTATGATTAATATTAGAGAATATATTATTCCTACTATATTTGCTGATGACGGCAACATAGTAATTAAGAAAAATGTCGCTACATTAAGTAGTACCAATAGGAAAATAGCGCCGAAAGCTAAAAAAGTTAATAGTACTTGATTTATTGAACTACGATTAGCTAAATCTGTGATATTGTTCCAGTTGAGATATAATTTTTTATAGTCATTTGTATAACTATGGAATGAAAAGACAAGACTTGAAATAATATAGGACATAATAGTTGCAATCGCTAGTAAGATTGGAGTTTTAGTTATAAATAACATCATAATCAGAGCAAATAATCCAAAGCCAAGTTGTAAACAAGTGGCGATTGCTAATTTGATTTTTAGGTATTTTTTAAAATCTAATGGAAGAGATTTTAAAAAGTAGTAATCTTGCTTTTCTAGTGATATTGCTATACTTGTAAAGTTCATAGGATTAGAATTAATGTACAATGCTAAGGTAAATCCTATAGTCATAGCTACTGGATAGAATATAAATGGGAGAGTAATGCCTCCATGTTTTCTGATTTCTATAATCGGAATTACAAATATACCAAGCGTGATAAGAAGATTAGTAAATACAGTTGTTGAAATTGTACTATTTAACAATAGTTTTATATTTCTCTTAATTAGTTTAGAAAATAATGTAGTTGATGTACTATTAGTATTTTCTTTAATTTTTACAGTTTTTGAACTAGATGTGTATGTATTATCTGATATTCTATATAAGTCTTTCATATATTTTTTTACTACGAATATATAAGTAGTAAAGAAAGAGATAATTGCTAGGATTATAGTTATTATTAAATAAGTATAAGTCTTTGAAATATCTAACATGAGTATATTTAAAAATAAATCTCCTTTATATTCAGAACCAATATTTTTAAAAGTATGAGCAAAATCAAATATGTATCCTGTGAAGAATATCAACGCAATCAATATTGTAGCTGCATTAACTTTCCCTTTATTCTTCTTGAAATTTGGGATATAAGTAATAAATGAAAGTAGTGTCATTATAGAACATATTAAAGTAATAATAAATGCAAAACTATATATTAATACGAAGAAAAATTTTTGAATTGAAAACTCTGCATTTAATCCAATAATCAAGTTTATAACTATTACTGGAATAAAATTACTTATAACTAGTGAAAGTAGAGTGAACAATTTACTAAAGAATATCTCAGCCCCTGTAACTGGTAAATGAATAATTGCCAATGTATCATCACTTTCATAAAACATATTGGTAAAATTATTTAAAATTTGGATAAACACCATTAATAAAATAAAGAAAAGTATACTCCTATAACCCGATCCAGAAAAGTTAAAACCACGAGAAAACATTGAAAATACAAATAAAATATTTAAGAAATTGAAAAAATTCATCATTAATATATTTCTAAAAAGCTTATGTCTTATATCACTTTTTCCACTGAATTTTTTTCTATATTTATTTCTTTGTGGAGGAAAACTATAAAGAAGATTCGTTAAGAATAATTCCTTCATTACATTGAATCTCATATTTAATCACCACCTAAAATATTTGAATTTGAATTTTTTACTATATTAAGATAAATTTCTTCAAGATTATCTCCGTCAAATTTTTCTTTAAGTTCATTCAGAGTACCGATAAAAACTAGTTTACCTTTGCTGAGGATACCTATTCTGTCGCATAGGTGTTCAGCAACCTCCAAGACGTGAGTAGAGAATAGAACACTATTTCCTTTTAAGGCATGTTCTTTCATCAAATTTTTCAAGTCAAATGCAGCCTGTGGATCTAATCCAGTCATAGGCTCGTCCATAATCCAGAACTTAGGTTCTGATAATAGTGCACCAATTACGAATACTTTTTGTCGCATACCATGAGAAAAAGAACTAATTTCTTGATGCTCAACTCCTACCATATTAAATAATCTGCAGTATCTATTAAGAATGTCATCTCTTGTTTTATTATCAATTTCATATATGCTGGCGACTAAAGACCAATATTCAAAGGCTGATAATGTAAGAAACATATCAGGTGAATCAGGAACATATCCAATTTGCTTTTTACATTCTAATCTATTAGTTTTTAGAAGTAGGTTATTAAAATAAATCTCTCCTGAAGTAGGTTCTAATATACTAACTAGAGATTTGATTGTAGTAGACTTACCAGCTCCGTTATGTCCGATAAGACCAAATATTTCACCATCATTAATAGTGAAACTCAAATCATCAACTGCATACTTTGTATCAAATTTCACAGTAAGATTTTTAATTTTTATCATAAACTATCCCTCCAATCGGTGTCTATAGTTATATTATACTTGTAATCGATTTAATCAACAAGTGTAGAATTTAATTATTTCTATAAAAAATAATTTTAAAGTAGGGAATGAAACACCTGGAATAGTTTATTAAAAGTACTATTGTGACACACCTGGAAGTGTTTATTTATATTATAAAAATGAAACACCTGGTTAAGTGTGAAAATAGAATATGATAATAGCAAGTGAAAAAAGATATAAAAAATTTTTAAAAAAGTGTTGACAAGAAAAAATAAAAGTGGTATTATTTAGTACGTGAGTGTTACGGCACTCTGTGTAAAGCCACTAAGGCTTATAAAAAATTTAAAAATGTGATACACCTGGCTAGGTGATTCACAAATAAACAGGGAAGGAGGAAATCAGGAAAATGCCAACTATTAACCAATTAGTTCGTAAACCTCGTAAATCAAAAGTATCAAAATCAGATTCACCAGCACTTAACAAAGGTTACAACTCTCAAAGAAAGAAAGAAACTAACATTTCTTCACCACAAAAACGTGGAGTTTGTACTCGTGTTGGGACTATGACACCTAAAAAACCTAACTCAGCTTTACGTAAATATGCACGTGTTCGTTTATCAAACCAAATCGAAGTAACAGCATATATCCCAGGTATCGGACACAACCTACAAGAACACAGTGTTGTACTTATTCGTGGAGGACGTGTAAAAGACTTACCAGGGGTACGTTACCACATCATCCGTGGAGCTTTAGATACTGCAGGAGTTAACGACCGTAAACAAGGACGTTCACTATACGGTGCTAAAAAACCAAAAGAGAAAAAATAATATAAGATAAAAATTTGATAAAGAATTCGTGAAAGGAGGCAGACACTATGCCACGTAAAGGTCCAGTTGCAAAACGTGACGTTTTGCCAGATCCAATTTATAACTCAAAATTAGTTACAAAATTGATTAACAAATTAATGCTAGATGGGAAACGCGGTACAGCTCAAAGAATTTTATATTCTGCGTTTGATTTAATTAAAGAAAAATCAGGACGTGAAGCTATGGAAGTTTTCGAAGAAGCATTAAACAACATTATGCCAGTTCTTGAAGTTCGTGCTCGTCGTGTTGGTGGTTCTAACTACCAAGTACCAGTAGAAGTACGTGCTGAAAGAAGAACTACATTAGGTCTACGTTGGTTAGTTAACTATTCTCGTTTAAGAGGAGAAAAAACTATGGAACAACGTTTAGCTAATGAAATTTTAGACGCAGCAAATAATACTGGTTCAGCTGTTAAGAAACGTGAAGATACTCACAAAATGGCTGAAGCTAACAAAGCATTTGCTCACTATCGTTGGTAATTATAGGGTGAATATCAAGCTATTTTATAGCTTGAATTTTTCACTATAAAAGACAAATTACTCAAAACATTTAAAAATTTATGAAAGGAGAAAATTGACTCATGACTAGAGCATTTTCTTTAAAAGATACTCGTAACATCGGTATCATGGCTCACATCGACGCAGGTAAAACTACTGCAACAGAGCGTATTTTGTTCTACACTGGGAAAATCCACAAAATCGGAGATACTCACGATGGTAACTCACAAATGGACTGGATGGAACAAGAACAAGAACGTGGTATCACTATCACATCTGCTGCAACAACTGCTGAGTGGAAAAAACACCGTATCAACATCATCGATACACCGGGACACGTAGACTTCACAGTTGAGGTTGAGCGTTCACTTCGTGTACTTGATGGATCAGTAGCAGTATTAGATGCGCAATCAGGTGTTGAACCACAAACAGAAACAGTTTGGCGTCAAGCTACAACTTATGGGGTTCCTCGTATCGTATTCGTAAACAAAATGGATAAAACAGGAGCTGACTTCCTATACTCTGTAGGAACAATCCACGACAGATTACAAGCTAACGCACACCCAATTCAACTTCCAATCGGAGCTGAAGATTTATTCGAAGGTGTAATTGACCTTGTTGAAATGAAAGCTATTTACAACGAAGGTAGCGTTGGGGAAAATCTTGTTGTTAAAGAAATTCCAGCTGAATACCAAGATCAAGCTGAAGAATACCGTGAAAAACTTATCGAAGCTGTTGCAGAATTCGATGAAGACTTCATGGAAAAATACTTAGGTGGAGAAGAAATTTCAATTGACGAGCTTAAAGCTGCAATTCGTAAAGCTACTCTATCAGTAGAATTCTTCCCAGTAGTATGTGGATCAGCATTCAAATATAAAGGGGTACAACCAATGCTAGATGCAGTAGTAGAATACCTACCATCTCCATTAGATGTACCTGCTATTAAAGGTGTTAACCCAGATACTGATGAAGAAGTAGAAAGACACTCTTCTGATGAAGAGCCATTCTCAGCATTAGCTTTCAAAGTTATGACTGACCCATTCGTAGGGAAACTTACTTTCTTCCGTGTGTACTCAGGTATCTTATCATCTGGTTCATACGTTAAAAACTCAACTAAAGGTAAACGTGAACGTGTAGGACGTATCCTACAAATGCATGCTAACACTCGTAACGAAATCGCTGAAGTTTACGCTGGTGATATCGCTGCAGCTGTTGGTCTTAAAGATACTACTACTGGGGACACACTTTGTGACGAGAAAAACGAAGTTATTCTTGAATCAATGGAATTCCCAGAACCAGTTATCCAACTTTCAGTTGAACCAAAATCTAAAGCTGACCAAGATAAAATGTCTACAGCTTTACAAAAATTACAAGAAGAAGACCCAACATTCCGTGCTGGAACTGACGAAGAAACTGGACAAGTTATCATCGCAGGTATGGGTGAACTTCACTTAGACATCATCGTTGACCGTATGCGTCGTGAATTCAAAGTTGAATGTACAGTAGGTGCTCCAATGGTATCTTACCGTGAAACATTCAAACAATCTGCACAAGTACAAGGTAAATTTACTCGTCAATCTGGTGGACGTGGACAATACGGGGACGTATGGATTGAGTTCACTCCAAATGAGCCAGGTGCAGGATTTGAGTTCGAAAATGCTATCGTTGGTGGGGTAGTTCCTCGTGAATACATCCCAGCAGTAGAAGCAGGATTAAAAGACTCTATGGCAAACGGGGTATTAGCTGGATACGAATTAATCGACGTTAAAGCTAAATTATTCGATGGATCATACCACGATGTCGATTCATCTGAAATGGCGTTCAAAGTTGCTGCATCATTAGCTCTTAAAGAAGCTGCTAAAAAATGTAACCCAGTAATCTTAGAACCAATCATGAAAGTTGAAGTTGTAATGCCTGAAGAATACTTAGGAGATATCATGGGAGACATCACTTCACGTCGTGGACGTGTTGAAGGTATGGAAGCTCGTGGTAATGCACAAGTAGTAAGTGCTTCAGTACCATTATCTGAAATGTTCGGATATGCAACTTCTCTACGTTCTTCAACTCAAGGACGTGGTACTTACTCAATGGTATTCGACCACTACGAAGAAGTACCTAAATCAATTTCTGAAGAAATTATCAAAAAAAATAAAGGATAATAAAAATTATTCTTTATAGTTGCAATTTTCGTTGTAACATTATAAAATATAGTTATCATAGAAATGCTATGTGACTAATTATAAAAAAATAAAATTTTATTAACTTGAAGGAGACATTTTTAAAATGGCAAAAGAAAAATTTGACCGTAGTAAAACACATGCTAACATTGGAACAATTGGTCACGTTGACCACGGTAAAACTACTTTAACAGCAGCTATCGCTACTGTATTAGCAAAAACTTATGGTGGAGAAGCTAAAGACTACGCTTCAATCGATAACGCACCAGAAGAAAGAGAACGTGGTATCACAATCAACACTTCTCACATCGAGTACGAAACTCCAAACCGTCACTACGCACACGTAGACTGCCCAGGACACGCTGACTATGTTAAAAACATGATCACTGGTGCTGCTCAAATGGACGGAGCTATCTTAGTAATCGCTGCTACAGATGGACCAATGGCTCAAACTCGTGAGCACATCCTATTATCTCGTAACGTTGGAGTACCAAAAATCGTTGTATTCTTAAACAAATGTGATATGGTTGATGACGAAGAGTTATTAGAATTAGTTGAAATGGAAGTTCGTGAACTATTATCTGAATACGGATTCGACGGAGATGAACTACCAGTAATCAAAGGTTCTGCTCTTAAAGCTCTTGAAGGAGATGCTGATGCAGAAAAAGCTATCATCGAATTAATGGAAACAGTTGACGAGTACATCCCAACTCCAGAACGTGATAACGCTAAACCATTCATGATGCCAGTTGAGGACGTATTCTCAATCACAGGTCGTGGTACAGTTGCTACTGGACGTGTTGAACGTGGACAAGTTAAAGTTGGAGACGTAGTAGAAATCGTTGGATTAACTGAAGAACCAGCTTCAACTACTGTAACAGGTGTTGAAATGTTCCGTAAATTATTAGATTACGCTGAAGCAGGAGATAACATCGGTGCATTATTACGTGGTGTTGCTCGTGAAGATATCGAACGTGGACAAGTTTTAGCAGCTCCTAAAACAATCACTCCTCACACTCAATTCGTAGCTGACGTGTACGTATTATCTAAAGAAGAAGGTGGACGTCACACTCCATTCTTCACAAACTACCGTCCTCAATTCTACTTCCGTACTACTGACGTAACTGGTGTAGTTACTTTACCAGAAGGTACTGAAATGGTAATGCCTGGGGATAACGTATCAATCAACGTAGAACTTATTTCTCCAATCGCGATCGAAGAAGGAACTCGTTTCTCAATTCGTGAAGGTGGACGTACTGTAGGTTCAGGTGTTGTAACTTCAATCGTTAAATAATAATTGAATTGAAACACAAAAAGCAAGGTGAATTTCACCTTGCTTTTTTTTTATACTTAATACAGATTTACATAATGTTCATATTTAATTAGAGATATTTGATAGTTTTAATATATTATATGTATTAATATTGAATTTTAAGTGTGAAAATATTATTTTTTGTAATTTTATTCGAAAATACGTACTATTTTTAATAAATCCTTGCAGAAAATCTGTAAGAGGTGTATAATATGTTTAAAGGTAGTATAGGGGAAATAATATAGTAAATTTAAATATTTATGTATATTATTAGATAAAATCAAAATTACTCTAGGGATATTGAGTAATATTTTGGAATCGAAGTTAAGAAATTAACTTCGATTTTTTCTTTTAAATTTATGAAGATTTTGCATTTGTCAACAGTTTGAAGACTTTTAAATAGTTCTAAAAGACTATTTTAGTTATCGTAATTGCTAGTATAAAAATCTATTTGAGGAGTTAATAGATAACTAGTCTAGTTTAATAATTTGACTTTATAAGTTTTATTCTATATGCTTAGTATAATGCAATTTGTTATTATGAATAAAAATTTTATATTTTAAGGAGAAAAAATGTTTTTAGCTATTAATGAAATAAAGGATGCTAAGTTAAGGTATAGTCTGATAGTAGGACTTCTTACATTGGTTTCTTATTTAATGTATTTCTTATCAGGATTAGCTTTTGGATTGATAGACCAGAATAGATCTTCAATTGATCATTGGAAGGCGGATACGGTATTGCTTTCGTCTGAAGCAAATAAAACTATCGGTTTATCTAATTTAAAATTATCAGATAAAGAATCTTTATCTGCAGATAATGTTGAATCTTTTAGTCAAATGGTTACAGTTTCTAAAACTGAGAAGAGTTCAAATGAGGATGTTAAACAAAAAATCAGTATTTTTGGAGTAAATAATGGAAGCTTTTTAATTCCTCCAATAATACAAGGTAGAACTTTTGAATCTAAAAATGAAGTTGTTATTGAAAAAAGTTTGTCTGAAAAAGAAGGATATTCTATAGGGGATACTATTAAAACTGCTAACTCAGATATTGAATTAAAAATAGTAGGTTACACGGAAAAATCAAGGTTTAATGTTGCGCCTGTAGTATATATGAATATTAATGATTTTCAAGTATTGAAATATGGTAATAATAAATCAGCTGATAATCCTATGATTAATGCTTTCGTAGTAAAAGGTGACTTAAAGGATTACGACAGTTCTATCTTCCAAAAAGTTAGTATAGCTGATTTTATTAATGAATTACCTGGTTATAGTGCTCAAATTTTAACATTTGGACTAATGATAGGATTCCTAATAGTGATTTCTGCTATTATTATTGGTATTTTTATGTATGTACTTACTATTCAGAAAACTCCAATCTTTGGTGTAATGAAAGCCCAAGGAATCTCGAATAGAATTATTGGAACTTCTGTTTTATCGCAAACATTCTTACTTTCATTAGTTGGAAGTATACTAGGTTTGGTTGGAACGTGGGCAACATCACTTGTATTACCATCAGCAGTACCATTTTTAGGGAATGGACTTTATTACAGTATAATCTTCGTTAGTTTGATTATTTTTTCTTTAGTTGGAACATTATTCTCTGTTTTAGCTATTAGAAAAATTGATCCATTAAAAGCAATAGGATAGGTGTCATATGAATGTATTAGAATTTAAAAATGTTACTAAATCATATCAAGATGGAAATAAAGAGATAGAAGCTCTGAAAGAAACAAATTTTAAAATAGAAGAAGGTCAATTTATTGCGATTATTGGTCCATCAGGTTCAGGAAAATCAACTTTTTTAACGTTAGCTGGTGGGTTACAAACTCCATCTAAAGGTCAAATAATTATTAATGGAAAAAATTATACTAATTTGTCTGAGAAAGAAAGGTCAAAGTTACGATTTAACGATATTGGATTTGTTCTACAGGAATCTAATTTAGTTCCATTTTTAACTGCAAAACAACAGTTAGAATTAGTGGATAGAATAAATAAGAAAAGAAAACAAACACTTCAAGATCAAAAATCCCTATTTAAAG
This sequence comes from Gemella parahaemolysans, assembly GCF_053758945.1. Classification (NCBI taxonomy): domain Bacteria; kingdom Bacillati; phylum Bacillota; class Bacilli; order Caryophanales; family Gemellaceae; genus Gemella; species Gemella parahaemolysans. The sequence goes on along the minus strand of NZ_JBSMTP010000005.1, from coordinate 9,904 downwards.
AATTAGGAATAGATCATTTAGAAAATAAATTACCAAAAGACTTATCAGGTGGAGAAAGGCAACGATTAGCTATTGCTAGAGCTCTTTATAATAATCCTGCAATTATCTTAGCTGATGAACCTACAGCAAGTCTAGATTCGGATAGAGCGTTTGAAGTTGTAGATTTACTTTCAAAAGAGTGTAAAGAAAAAAATAAATCAATTATTATGGTAACACATGATAATAGAATGATTGAAAAATGTGATTATGTTTATCGAATGAAAGATGGTATTTTGACAAAAGAAAGATAAAATATAAAGTGTCTAAGTGAAATAACTTAGGCATTTTTTTGTTAATAAAATAATATTAAAAGGGAGTAGGAAAATCTTAATAAGTTTAGATAAATAATTGTATAAAGCATTTTAATATGATAATATATCTTAGTATAGAGTATTCTCATCCTCCCAAATTCATGAGTAATATATTAACTATTAATTTTTAAATAAAGGAAAAATAGTATAGAAAGGAAGAACATGAAGAATTTAAAGTTTGATGGAACTCAGTTAAAATATATAGCTATAATTGCTATGACAATTGATCATTTAGCATGGCTATTATATCCAGGTTTAGTTAAAGAACCAATACCAGTATTTATGCACATAGTAGGACGTTTAACAGCACCAATTATGTGGTATTTTATCGCAGAAGGATGTTATTATACAAAAGATATTAAAAAATATTTCTTTAGAATTATGAGCTTTGCTGTTATCAGTCATTTTGCTTTTTGCTTCGGTTTAGGAATACCATTTGATATAACTACAGGAAGTATATTTAATAAAACAAGTGTCTTATTCCCACTGGCGATGGCAGTTTTATTAATCGCTATCTTTAGAAGTGAAAAAATAAGTAATACACTAAAGATTTCAGCAATTATTGTGTTCTGTTTATTAACGTTTGTAGCGGATTGGTCTTCAATAGCGCTAATGATGCCATTCTTTTTATATAATCATAGAGATAATAAAAAACAACAAATACTTGATTATGTTATTTGGATAAGTGTTTATGCAGCTATTTATATTATCTTTATAGATGTATTTTATGGAGTATTACAGTTTGCAACTTTATTCTCTTTACCGTTATTAATGAGATATGATGGTACTAGAGGAAAACATATTGGTTCTAAATGGTTCTTTTACTACTATTATCCAATACATTTAGCTATTATAGGTATTTTTAGAATTATATTATATGGAAATATTCCACTTGTATTTTAGAATTAGTATTGATGTAGGAAATCAAAAGAACATTGTTAAATTTAATACAACAAAAATCTAATGTAGAGGTTCCTTATTAAGACAAAACATAATAAGGAACTTATTTATATACTTAGCGATACCAATTTGTAGTAAAAAAGTGAAGGATATAATATAATTAAAATACTATAAATAATTAGTTTTGAAAGGACAAAATGAATAATAAAGAAGAAATAGTTCGATGCCAAAAGTTATGGGCAAAAAATAAATATCTTGTTTTAAGTCACTCAAGTAAAATATACCTAGAAATTAGAACGTATTTAAAACAGGAAGAAGTATCCCTAAGTAAATTGAATGAGCTAATAAAACAAGCTGTAAGTTTACCTGAAGATAAAGGACAAGTAACTAATGCGTTACATCATGTCTGGGGATACTTTAAAAAACATGCAACAAAGGAAGAAAAAGATAATTTTTTTGAAATGATTGAAGAATATCATACTAATAAATATAAAAAAGAAAATTTGATAAAAGAAGTAAAATATCTTTTAAATAAATATCCAAATAAATATTTAGAAGAATCTACTTTTATTAATGGAGGACAAGATGAGACTTTGGCATGAAGAACTAATATCAAAACTACCAAGGCAACAACTTTTAGGTCAACATAGAGAATGTTGTGCATTAAGAGGAAATGGTTGGGGTAAGAAACATGCAACGGTAGATTATGTATTTGAACACAAACCATTTTTACTTTTTAAGTATCATGAATTAATCATGAAGGAAATGAAGAATAGAGGATATAATGTTAGTGAGGAATGGCTAGATAAAAATTATAGAGGAAAAATTTGTACTCCTCACAACAATCTAAAAGAATGTAAAATCAATAAGCCAATTTATAAAGAACACGATGAGGCGTATTATGATGAGTGTATTGAGAATTTAGCTCAGAAGGATATTTTTATATAGTTATAATAAGAATATTAAAATATTGTGAGAAAATAAGTTAGGAGAAGAGTATGAAAATTTCAATTTTAAATTTAGCTCCATTAAGACAGGGGCAGAATTTTAAAGATGCTATTGACGCGATGGTTAAATTGGCTAAAAAGGCTGATGAACTAGGATATGAAAGATATTGGATTGCAGAACACCATAATACAAAAAGTGTGGCCAGTAGTGCAACGCAGTTATTAATCCAGCGTACACTAGATAACACAAATAATATTAGAGTAGGTTCAGGTGGAGTAATGTTGCCTAATCATAGCCCTTATATAGTCGCTGAACAATATGGAACTTTGGAGACTCTTTATCCAGGTAGAGTTGATTTAGGTTTAGGGCGTGCACCGGGTACTGATTATAATACTGCACGAGCTATTAGAAGAAGTACTAATAGAGAGATGGATTTTAAAAAAGAAGTCGTGGAGCTATCTGGGTATTTTAAAGATACAAGACCTGTTCATGCATACCCAGCTGCCGGGCTAGATGTTCCGCTTTACATACTAGGCTCGAGTACTGATAGTGCATATGTAGCTGCTGAGTTAGGATTACCTTATGCATTTGCATCGCATTTTGCTCCAGCTATGATGGAAAATGCAGTAGCAATTTATAGACATTATTTTAAACCATCAGAAGTTTTAAGTGAGCCGTATGTAATTTTAGGTGCCAATGCTGTTGTTGCAGACACCGATGAAGAAGCAAAAAGATTATCAACAACTCAGATTCAATCATTTTTAAATATAATAACTAGTAATCCACAAGGAATGGTTCCACCAGTTCAATCAGAAGAAGCTGTTTGGAAAAACTATATCGCGACTACGAAGGTTCCACATTTTGGACCAATAGCTTTTGAACACGATGAAATAGTAGATCATGAGAAATCTGTAGTTAAACAAATGACTAAAATTTCGTTTATTGGTAGTAAAGAAACAGTAAAAAAACAAATTGCTGATTTAAAACGTAGAGTAGGATTTGATGAGCTTATGATTAATTCATATATTTATGATGAAGAAGCTCAACATCATTCATATGAATTATTAAAAGAAGTTGTAGATGAATTAGAAAATGAATAGGGAGTGTATAATGTTTATTTATAAAATAAAGAAGTTTATTTTAAACAATGGTAGTGAATGTAAACTAGTATTACCTGATAAAAAATATGCTGAAGATATCTATAAAGTAATAGTAGATGAAAGATTAAGACTAGCAAAGTACTTACCTTGGGTAATGGATATGAAATCAGTTCAGGATGAAGAACAATTCCTTGAGTATAGTATAGAAAAGATTCATAAAGAAGAAATGATGATGTTTATTATCCTAGTAGATGAAAATATGGCAGGAATGATTGACCTTCATAATATAAATAGAAGTTCAAAAAGGGCTGAAGTCGGCTATTGGCTAAGTGAAAAATTCGAAGGTTATGGCATAATGACACAAGCTGTTGATATGATAGAAAAGTATTCTTTTAACGAATTAAAACTACATAAATTGCAAATTAGGGTACATCCTGAAAATTATAAGAGTGCAAGTGTTCCTCAACGTTTAGGTTATTTTAAAGAAGCTACACTAGTAGAACACGAAGTAATGAATGGTGAATATATAGACTTAGATATATTCGCAAAACTAAATAAGTATTAAAAGAAAAGAATTGAATTTTAACAATTCTTTTCTTTTTTATATATAATTGATAATAGTTATTATTTACAATTACAGATAAGAGTGATAAAATTAATGTAAGAGTTTTAAATTATTGTTAAAGTATTAATTTAAATGGGAATTTATAAAAAAATAAGGAGGAAATTATGTTAACAGTATATAAAAAAATTTTATCTTATGTTCCTAAAGAACGATATTTGGCATATATAGGGATTTTATTATCTATGTTGTCAGTAGTATTCAAAGTATGGGGATATTATTATTTAAGTAAGTTTTTAATTGAAATAATTGTTTATAATAATATAGAAAATGCTAAGTATTATGGATTTTGTATAGTTGGTTTACTAATTATTGGTATTACATTATATGGAATTGCTGGATTAGTAACACATGTATTAGGATTTAGATTGGAAACAAATCTTAGAAAATATGGAATCGAGGGATTATCAAAAGCGAGCTTTAGTTTTTTTGACACTCATCCTTCAGGAAAAACAAGAAAAATAATAGATGATAATGCGACGGATACACATATGATTGTAGCTCATCTAATACCTGATAATGCTGGAGCTATATTAATGCCAATTCTATTATTAGTACTTGGATTTTTTGTCAGTTTGAAAGTAGGTATTATATTAGTAATACTTAGCATTGTTGGGGGAATATCACTTTCAATGATGACTGGTGAAAAAGAATTTATGAAGATTTATCAGGAGTCTTTAGAAACTTTAAGTAGTGAAACAGTAGAGTATGTTAGAGGAATTCAAGTTATTAAAATTTTTGGTATTAGCGTTGAATCATTTAAAGCCTTAAATACAGCTATAAAAAATTATTCTAAATATTCTTTAGAATATGCTATGTCGTGTAAAAGAGGTTTTGTTGGATTTCAATGGTTCTTTTTTAGCTTTATAGCTATGGTAATTCCAATTCTTTTACTATTTTTTAATATTGAAGATCCAAAAATGTTGGCTGTTGAATTGATTATGGTACTATTTTTAAGCGGAGCACTGTTTGTTTCATTAATGGCAATAATGTACGTATCGATGTATGCATTTATGGGACAGTCTGTTGTTGAAAAACTAGAGAGTATTTTTGAAGAAATGAATAGTAATAAATTAACATTTGGTTCTAATAATGAGTTTGAAAATTATAATATTACATTTGAAAATGTTAGCTTTGGTTATGCTGATAAAAAAATTATAAATGATTTAAGTTTTAGTTTAGAAGAAAACAAGAGCTATGCTTTAGTAGGGGCTTCTGGTAGTGGTAAATCTACTATTGCAAAACTAATCTCTGGTTTTTATAAGGTAGATAGTGGAGTTATTAAAATTGGAAATAGAAGTATAAGTTCATACAGTGAAGAGGCTCTGATTAATAATATTGCGTTTGTTTTTCAAAATGTGAAACTATTTAAAACCTCAATCTATGATAATGTTAAAATCGGTAAAGCTGATGCATCGTATGAAGAGGTTATGACTGCTATGAATTTAGCAGGATGTAATAGTATTCTTGATAAATTTAGTGAAAGGGAACAAACTCAAATAGGAACTAAAGGAGTATATCTATCTGGTGGAGAAAAACAACGAATTGCAATTGCTCGTGCAATATTAAAAGATGCAAAAATTATTATTATGGATGAAGCTAGTGCAGCAGTTGATCCAGAAAATGAATATGAATTGCAACGTGCATTTTCAAATTTAATAAAAGATAAAACAGTTATTATGATTGCTCATAGATTACCTAGTATTAGAAATGTAGATGAGATATTAGTAATGGACAATGGGGAAATTATAGAACGTGGAACTGATAGGGAGTTGATGGCTTTGGATGGTGAGTATAAAAAACTCCAAAGTTTATACAATAAAGCAAATGAGTGGAGGGTTAATTATGAAAAATAAAATTAAAAGTTGGTTTGCCTTAACAAATCAAGGAGCGAGTGATTTAATAAGAGCCAGTATTTTATCATTTCTAGTATATTTTTCAAATATGTTTCCTGCTATGTTACTTATGATATTAGTAGATGAACTTTTATTAGGTAATGTTAAAAGTAAATATCTATATATAGTAATATCAATAGTAGTACTGATTGTTATATATGTACTTTTGGCTAAAGAATATGATGCACTATATAGTGCAACCTATAAAGAAAGTGCTAATTTAAGAATAGATATAGCTACAATATTAAGTAAACTTCCTCTTGCATATTTTTCAAAACACAACTTATCAGATATAAGTCAAACCGTTATGAAAGATGTTGAAGCAATAGAACATGCAATGAGTCATGCAATGGCAAAAATTATAGGATTCATACTTTTCTTCCCTATTATGTCTATACTTATGCTAGTTGGGAATATATATTTAGGTTTATCAATAATAATACCTGTAGTCCTAAGTTATTCTCTAATACTAGTTTCTAAAAGAATTCAATTAAAAAAACAATATGAAAATTTTGAGCAACTTCGTCATAATTCTGAAAGCTTCCAAGAAGCGATTGAACTTCAACAAGATATTAAAAGTTTTGGTTTAGGTAACATGATAAGAGAAAAATTGAATAAAGATATGGATAAAAGTGAAAAATTAAAACTTAAAGTGGAAATGGTACTATTTATACCTTTATTTTTATCATGGGTTGTTGCTCAAGGAACTTTAGTAGTCGTAATAATAGTTGGAACAACACTTTATGCAAGTGGAAGTATTAATCTGCTATACTTAATTGGTTATATATTTGTTGCGATGAAAATGAAAGATATAGTTGATGGATTAGCTGCAAATACTTCAGAATTATTTTACCTAGATGCTCGTATTAAACGAATCAAAGAATTGAGGGAAACTAAAATTCAAAAAGGTAAAGAAATTAAATTGGATAATTTTGGTATTGAATTAAAAAATGTAAAATTTGGTTATGATAAAGATAGTCCAGTATTGAAAGATGTCAGTTTTATAGCTAATCAAAATGAAGTTACAGCACTAGTGGGTGTATCAGGATGTGGTAAAACTAGTATTTTAAAATTAATATCTAGATTATATGATTATGATGATGGACAGATAATTATAGATGGACATAATATAAAAGAAATTTCTACAGACACACTATATAAATATGTTTCAATTGTCTTCCAAGATGTAGTATTATTCAATACATCTATTATGGAAAATATAAGAATAGGACATAGTAGTGCTACTGATGAAGAAGTTATGGCAGCTGCTAAGATGGCTTGTTGTGACTTTATAGATGATTTAGAGAATGGGTACAATACAATAGTTGGTGAAAATGGAGCAACATTATCTGGTGGAGAAAGACAAAGATTATCAATAGCCAGAGCATTTTTGAAAGATTCTCCTATAGTTATTTTAGATGAAATTTCAGCAGCTCTAGATGTAGAAAATGAGAAAAAAATTCAAGATAGTTTAAATAATCTTATAAAAAATAAAACAGTAATTGTTATTTCTCATAGACTTAAATCAATTGAGAATGTGGATAAAATTATTGTCTTAGATAATGGAATAGTTGAGTGCCAAGGAACACATAGTTACTTGTTAGAACATTCTAAGGTGTATGGAAAACTAATTGAGAGATCAAAAGCAGTAGAGAGTTTTAAGTATTAAATAAGATAAAATATAATTTACTGAAAAATATTGATATGGTATTTCTTTTAACATAGGAGGTGAACTAAAAGAAGTTACTGATGCTACTGGTAAAGTCATAAATATTGTAGATGCGAAGGAAACAAAAAAAGAAATGGTTGGGAATGAAGAAATTAAAGATGATAAAATATCTCAAGAATCTGTAAAGATTACTAACTCAAAGGGAAAATCTAAGAAGCAACTTCCAAATACAGGAATGAAAGATTCTATGTTAGGATTATTAGGTTTTGCTCTGCTAGCAAGCTTAGGGTTGGGCTATACGAGAAAATATCTAAGAAAATAAAAAGAGGTTTTATCAAGTAAGAAAAATTTTATTAGAAATCTAGGTGTACTTTGTTGCTTAGATTTCTACTTTTTTCAATAAAAAATTGTATTAAAACATTTTAAAATTTAGAAGAAAAGTACAAATTATTTGTGTAAATCTCTTTTTTATACTAAGATATGGTTAAGAAAGTATATTAGTATTTATATGAGGTAAATTATGGAAAAATATCTAATTAATGATGAATTTAAAAATGTAAAATCAAAAGTGGACGAATATTTAGAAAAAAATAACATCCATCAATTTTTAAATATAAACCAAGGTGAATATGCTAGAAATGTTGATTTAGAACTAGAGGATATTCAATATGTAGTATTTGGTAATCCAAAAGTAGGAACATTATTAATGCAAGATGATTTATATCTAAGTTTTAACTTACCACTTAAATTATTACTTATTAAGCAAGAAGATAAGACAGAAGTATTATATGAAAAACCTACTTCATGGTTAAAAGAAGAACATTCTGATAGAATAAAAGATATATTACCAAAAATGGATAATTTATATTTAGATATCATTAAGCATCTAGAAGTATAATAAGAATCGTTTATTTTAGATAAGGAAAATTACTAACTTTTAATGAAGAATTGTAGAAAAATTGATTTTCTATAATTCTTCTTTTTTATTTAAATACAAATCTAAAACCAGTTTTATCAATGGTTATTGAGAGTATTTTGTGATAAACTGTTACTAGTATAAATAGGAGGTATGAAGAATGTTAAAAACAAATTTTTTAGATGTAGAATTGTCAAACCCATTAATGAATGCATCAGGGGTACACTGTATGACTATTGAGGAATTAGATGAATTAGTAGCTAGTGAAGCGGGTGCTTTTGTTACAAAAACTGCAACTCATGATTATAGAGAAGGTAATCCGGAGCCTAGATATTATGATACTAGCTTAGGAAGTATAAATTCTATGGGGTTACCGAATAATGGTTTAGATTATTATTTAGATTATGTTATTGAACGTCGAAGAGCAGGTGCAAAGTTACAGTTTTTATCGGTAACCGGTATGAGTTATGATGAAAATATTGCTCTATTAAAGAAAATTCAAGAAAGTCAATATGAAGGTGTGACTGAATTTAATCTATCATGCCCAAATGTGCCAGGAAAGCCTCAGATTGCCTATGATTTTGAACTTACAGACAAATTATTAGCTGAGGTATTCACATTCTTTACAAAACCTATTGGAGTAAAACTACCTCCGTATTTCGATATTGCTCATTTTGATGAAATGGCTAAAATTCTTAATAAATATCCGCTTACATATGTAAATAGCGTAAATAGTGTAGGGAATGGTTTATATATTGATTTAGATAAAGAACAAGTAGTTATTAAGCCAAAAGGTGGATTTGGTGGACTAGGTGGAGAATATATTAAGCCAACAGCCTTAGCAAATGTTCGTGCATTTAGGGAACGCTTGAATTCTAGTATAAAGATTATTGGAACTGGTGGTGTTATAAATGGTAAAGATGTATTTGAACATATCCTATGTGGTGCTGATTTAGTGCAAGTAGGAACAACTCTTCACAAAGAAGGCGTTTCAGTTTTTGCTAGACTAACTAAAGAACTTCAAGAAGTAATGAAAGAAAAAGGATACTCAAGTTTAGATGACTTTAGAGGAAAATTGAAAGTAATAGATTAATCTAAAGCTGTTATCACTTTAAATTCTTAATTAAAGAATGAAAATATAATATAAATTTTAGATAACACTTGAAAATCATTTTGAAAATTGTTATTATATATTGTACAGACAAAATATAGCACATATAAAGGCAAGAATATGGCTTGCAAGTTTCTACCATCAGACCGTAAATTTGATGACTATGGGCATTCTTATTATAATGTTATTGCTTTGAATTAATTTTTAAAGTATTTATTTGTGATAGAATTTTAAATCGCCTATAAGTAATTATAGGTGATTTTTTGTATTTAATGGCTTTAGCCAGTTGAGGAGGCGAAGTCTCCGAAACAAAAAACCACCCGCTATGCGGGTGCGAGATAAAAGTTAAACAATTGAAAAATCATCCTTTCTTGATAAAATAAGAGTAGTTCA
>NZ_JBSMTP010000004.1:0-132470 GCF_053758945.1 Gemella parahaemolysans | reverse complement strand
ACAGAACATGTCTACGAAAAAGTAAATACATTCTTCAAAGATAAAGAAGGAAACGAGATTCCGAAATATCCAAGTGAGCCAGGAACAGTAGATAAGAAAGATATTCCAGAATACAGATTCGTAGAAAGTAAAAAACTACCAAATGGAGACACAGAACATGTCTACGAAAAAGTAAATACATTCTTCAAAGATAAAGAAGGAAACGAGATTCCGAAATATCCAAGTGAGCCAGGAACAGTAGATAAGAAAGACATCCCAGAATACAGATTTGTAGAAAGTAAAAAACTACCAAATGGAGACACAGAACACATCTACGAAAAAGTAAATACATTCTTCAAAGATAAAGAAGGAAACGAGATTCCGAAATATCCAAGTGAGCCAGGAACAGTAGATAAGAAAGACATCCCAGAATACAGATTCGTAGAAAGTAAGAAACTACCAAATGGAGATACAGAACATGTCTACGAAAAAGTAAATACATTCTTCAAAGATAAAGAAGGAAATGAGATTCCAAAATATCCAAGTGAACCAGGAACAGTAGATAAGAAAGATATTCCAGAATACAGATTCGTAGAAACTAAGAAGCTGCCAAATGGAGACACAGAACATGTCTACGAAAAAGTAAATACATTCTTCAAAGATAAAGAAGGAAATGAGATTCCAAAATATCCAAGTGAACCAGGAACAGTAGATAAGAAAGACATCCCAGAATACAGATTCGTAGAAAGTAAGAAACTACCAAATGGAGACACAGAACATGTCTACGAAAAAGTTAAGACTTCATTCAAAGATAAAGAAGGAAATGAGATTCCGAAATATCCAAGTGAACCAGGAACAGTAGATAAGAAAGACATCCCAGAGTACAGATTCGTAGAAAGTAAGAAACTACCAAATGGAGATACAGAACATGTCTACGAAAAAGTAAATACATTCTTCAAAGACAAAGAAGGAAATGAGATTCCGAAATATCCAAGTGAGCCAGGAACAGTAGATAAGAAAGATATTCCAGAATACAGATTCGTAGAAAGTAAGAAACTACCAAATGGAGATACAGAACATGTCTACGAAAAAGTAAATACATTCTTCAAAGACAAAGAAGGAAATGAGATTCCGAAATATCCAAGTGAGCCAGGAACAGTAGATAAGAAAGATATTCCAGAATACAGATTCGTAGAAAGTAAGAAGCTGCCAAATGGAGACACAGAACATGTCTACGAAAAAATTAAACTACCAAGAATTATTGCTAGAGATAAGGAAGGGAATATTATACCAGGATTCGAATATGATATGTTATCACCTATTCTAGAAATTCCAGAATATCGATATACAGGTGAAGAAAAACTTCCGGATGGGACAATAAAACGTATCTATGAGCCTATTTTAACAATTCATAAAGATAAGCAAGGTAATCCAATTCCAAATGTACCTGAAATAGAAAAAGGAATTAAAAGAAGTAGAAATATTCCAGGATACCGTTTAGTAAAAACTAAGACATTACCGAATGGGGATATAGAGTATGTTTATGAAAAAAATTCGATTTCAGTAGTAGAAAAAATTACGAAATGGACAGATGATAATGGAAATCTGTTGAAACCATCAGAAAAAGGTCTAGTAAATTCCGGAGAAATTGAAGGATATGAATTTGTAAGAACAATTGTGGATGAAGTTGGGAATATCCAACATATCTTTAAGAAAAAATCTCGTATTCCTGAAAGTAGCAGAATTACAATATGGACAGATGAAGATGGAAATGAATTAAGATTATCAGAAAAAGGAACCAGAGGTATTGGAATGATAGAAGGATATGAATTTGTAAGGACAGTAGTTGAAGAGAATGGTAACTTACGTCATATCTTCAAAAAAGTGAGTGTAACAGCTAAAAAAGTACAAATAAAACGTCTAGCTAATACAGGAACTGAAACAACTAATGTAGTAGGATTAGGTGTATTATTAGCAGGAATTGCAACAGTAATTAAAAAACGTAGAAAAAAATACTAATAAGTTAATTATATTTACTTTCTTATAATAGAATTACATTAAAACTAAATCCGGGTAGATAGATGAAAATCTTAACCCGGATTATTTTTTATATACGATAAAACCCCTTTTTATTGGATAGTGCTTCCAGGAAAAAGGGATCTTATTTACTAAGTTAAATGAAAAATTTTATTAAACTCTAAGCAATAAAAGATATAAAACTAATAAAATTAAAATAGTTAACTTTATTTAAAGCATCAGATTGTGTTTACACAAAAATCTTGACACTGCCGTATTTTAAGATGTAGAATAATAGTATAATATAATTTTCTAATTTGATAGAAATTTAAAAGGGGATTTTAATATGACTAAGTATGGAATTGTTGGATCAGGTTATTTCGGAGCAGATTTAGCTCGTTCATTAGAAAAAATAAAAGATGCGAAGGTGATTGCAGTTTTTGATCCAGAAAATGGAGAGAAAGTTGCTAAGGAACTAGAAGCAGAGAATTGTTCAACTTTAGAACAATTGGTAACAAGAGAAGATGTAGATTGTGTTATCGTCGCAACACCGAGTAATTTACATCGTGAGCCAGTATTATTAGCCGCTAAGAATGGTAAACATGTATTCTGTGAAAAACCAATCGCTTTATCTTATGAAGATTGTAAGGTTATGGTTGAAACTTGTCGAGAAAATAATGTGATTTTTATGGCAGGTCATATTATGAATTTTTTTAATGGAGTACGTCACGCAAAAGAATTGATTAAGCAAGGGAAAATAGGAGATGTAATATTTTGTCATGCAGCAAGAACAGGATGGGAAGAAAAACAAGAAACTGTTTCTTGGAAAAAAAACCGATCACAGTCTGGAGGACACTTATACCATCACATTCATGAACTTGATTGTATTCAATTTATTATGGATGGTTTACCCGAGCAAGCAACTATGATAGGTGGAAATGTATGTCATGTTGGCGAAAATTTTGGTGATGAAGATGATTTCTTAATAGTTAATCTGGAATTTTCTAATAAACGATACGCAGTACTTGAATATGGGAATGCTTTTAGATGGGGTGAACACTATGTCCTTATAGAAGGTACAAAAGGAGCCATAAAATTAGATTTATATAATACTAGAGGTACTTTAAGAGTAGCAGGAGAAGGAGAGAGTTATTTCTTAATCCATGAATCAAAAGAAGAAGATGATGACAGAACGGCTATTTATACAGGTAGAGGAATGGACGGAGCAATAGCTTATGGAAATCCTAATGTACGTTGCCCTCTTTGGTTGCAAAGCTGTATAGATAAAGAAATGTTGTATTTGCATAATATTTTGAATGGAGAAAAAGTATCAAAAGAATATGAAAAACTATTAAATGGTGTCGCAGCTCTAGAGTCAATTGCGACTGCTGATGCATGCACATTGTCCTTAAAAGAAAATAGAAAAGTAAAGTTGAGAGAAATAGTAAAATAGAAACTAAGAGACTAATAATAACAAATACTCCAAGAGAAGTTCTCCTGGAGTATTATTTTATAATATTAATCTAAATATCCTAATTTTTTGATTAGTTCTGCAGTTAGGACAGCTCCACCAGCTGCTCCACGTAATGTGTTGTGAGAAAGTCCTACGAATTTGTAGGCGAATAGGTTATCTTCACGTAAGCGACCTACAGTAATTTGCATACCTTTTTCGTTGTCACGATCAAGTACTGGTTGTGGACGATCGTTTTCTTCATAGTATTTAATGAATGGTGTTGGAGCTAATGGTAAGTCGTATTTAGCAATTTCAGGAACGTGATTTTTAATTTTTTCAACTAAAGTTTCTAGTCCTGGGTCATTTTCTAAATTGAATGATACACAAGCAAGGTGCCCGTCAAGAACTGGAACACGAATACATTGAGCTGATAGTTTCATAGAGTTATCTGGAACGATTTTTCCATCAACCACTTTACCAAAGATTTTAAGTGGTTCTTTTTCACTTTTCTCTTCTTCTCCTCCGATGTACGGAATGATGTTTTCGATCATTTCAGGCCATTCGTTGAAAGTTTTACCACTTCCTGAGATAGCTTGATATGTGCAGATAGATGCTTCTTTAACACCGTACTCTTTAATTGCTTCAAAGATAGGTACATAGCTTTGAATTGAACAGTTAGGTTTTGTAACGATGAATCCTTTTTTAGTTCCAAGACGTTCTCTTTGTGTAGGAAGAACATCTAGGTGAGCAGAGTTAATCTCTGGAATAATCATCGGTACATCATCTTTATTTCTGTTTGCAGAGTTGTTAGAAACAACAACTACTTCGCGTTTAGCATAGTCTTCTTCAAGTTTGATTAAAGCTTCTTTATCAAGGTTGATGGCACAGAATACCATATCAATTCCTTCAGAAACTTCGTCAATTTTGTATAAGTCTTCAACAACTAATTCTTTAGTATATTCAGGAACTGCGTGGTCTAATTTCCAACGGCTTTCCATAAGTTCTCCATATTTTTTACCAGCAGAACGAGGTGATGCTGCTAATTTTACTACATCGAAGTATGGGTGATTTTCTAATAATACTAATAGGCGTTGACCTACCATTCCTGTTGCCCCAAGTACGGCTACTCTTGATTTTTGCATAATAAATTTCTCCTTTATTTATATAAAATTATTTCAAAAAAGAACTTCCTCTCTGCAATAGAAGAAGAAGTTCAAAAATTTTTAGCATATTAATTTAAAACTACTGTTCCTTCTTTATCAACTTTTAGTAAAATTGCTTGCCAGTTATATTTTAATTTAGCAAGTTCAGTTTTAATTTTTTCTATATTGTTAGTATCGCTAACTATATTCATAAGTGTAGAACCACTTCCAGAAATGAAAAATGCTGAACTATCAATCTTTTCACAGATTTCTCTTACTTCATGATATTCATGTATTATTTCTTTTCTATAAGGTTCATGGATTTTATCTCCCATAACCTTCTTAAGAAGTTCTAAGTCATAAGTTTCAAATGCTTTAATAACGGATCCAATACGTGACATTGAATAAATCGCATCTTGTAGTTTGATTTCTTTTGGCATTACTTTTCTAGCTTCTTCAGTAGAAGTTTCGAAGTTAGGAATTAATGCTAAGAAGTTAAATCTTTCATCGACTTCGTATCTTACAGTTACCGCTTCTTTACTATCAGTAGTACAAGATGAACTTAAACTTCCGAAAATAGCTGGTGAAACATTATCAGGATGTCCCTCAATTTCGTTAGCTATTGTAAAGACTTCTTGTTTATCAATAGGTGTATCTGTTAATAAGTATGCACCATAAATTCCGGCTACTACACATGTAGAGCTACTACCTAAACCACGACTAATAGGTACATCATTATCGATTGATATTCTAATACCCGAGATTTCTTTGTTTAATTTTTTTAATGTAGTTAGTAATGTTTGATATACTAGGTTATTTTCATTTGAAAAACGTTCTTCAAATCCTTCAAATTCAAGCCCACTGTCTAATTTCTCGAATTTGAATGTAGTGTAAAGTGTCAAAGCAACACCAAGGCTATCAAATCCACATCCAACATTTGCAGAAGTGGCAGGTACACGAACACTTACCATTATAAATCACCTAGTTTCTCTAAGATGTATTTTTTCATGTCTTCTTTATTGATTACATCTTTATGTCTAATTTCTTTTTTATCAAGATCTCTTAAGTTCTCAGGGATAACTACCTTAGTTTGCTCGTGAAGTTTGTTCATAAGAGTAAATTCGTTTTCACCTTGTGTTTCGAATAGAGAAGAGTAGACACTTTCTGTGAATTTATATGGAGATGCTGTTGATAGTACGATGCTAGCATGCTCATTATCTAAGTTTTCAAGAAGAACCTTATAGGCTACTGCAGTGTGTGTATCTAGTAGGTAGTTATCTTTTTCATAGATAGCTTTGATAGTTTCTTTAGTTTGTTCGTCATTAGCAAAGCCAGCTTGGAATTTATCTTTAATCTTAGTCAGTACGTCACCAGTAACTTCAAAACGTCCAGTTTCTTTTAAATCTTTCATTAGCTTAGCGATATATTCATTATCACAACCGCTAACGTAGTAAAGTAGACGTTCTAAGTTACTAGAAATTAAGATATCCATACTTGGTGATACTGTTTTTAAGAAGTCTCTGTTTTTATCATATACACCAGTTGTTAAGAAATCATAAAGTACATTATTGTTGTTACTTGCACAGATTAATTTATTAACAGGTAAACCGATTTGTTCAGCATAGTAACCAGCAAGAATGTTACCGAAGTTACCAGTAGGTACAACAAAGTTTACTTTATCGTTTAATTTAATTTTGTTTGTATTTACTAAATCTAGGTATGAAACAACGTAGTAAACTACTTGAGGAATAAGACGTCCGATGTTGATTGAGTTTGCACTTGATAACTTAATGTTTTTAGAAAGTAATTCTTTTTTGAATTCTTCATCAACAAATAGTTCTTTAATTCCACTTTGAGCATCGTCAAAGTTTCCGTGAATTGCACAAACTTTCGTATTTTTTCCTTCTTGAGTTTGCATTTGTGTTTTTTGTACTGTACTTACACCATCGTTAGGATAGAAGACCATGATTTTTGTTCTATCTACATCCTTGAAACCTTCTAAAGCTGCTTTACCAGTGTCACCACTAGTTGCAGTTAGGATAAGAATGTCATTTTTATCTTCTACTTTAGTAAGTGCAGTTTTTGTTAGTTGTGGAAGAAGTGATAGACCAACATCTTTAAATGCGCTAGTAGGTCCATTGAATAATTCAAGGATATATCCATCTTTTAACTCTACTAGAGGAGTTATGTTTTCATGAGAGAATTTTCCTCTATACGCTTCTTCAACACAGTTTTTAATTTCTTCATCACTGAAATTAACAAAAAGTCTTAGGACAGCTTCAGCCACTTCGTAATAACTTTTTCCGATTAGTTTTTCTAAGTCTAGTTTATTCTTTCCTAAATCTCTTAAAACGAAAAGTCCACCTTCTTCACTTAAACCTTGAAGAATAGCTTCACTTGGATTTAATTTTCTATTAATATCTCTTGTACTTTCGTAAATCATTTAAAATCTCCTTGCTTTATCGATGTATATATGATACAATGTTCTTTGTAAAAATACAAGTGTTTTTTATAAAAAGAACCTTAAAATTTTTTATAACTATAATTTTACACCAAAATAGGTTATAAAAACAGTCAAAATAATCAAAAAAATGAAATTTTTTGAAAATTCTTGATATTAAATAATTGACATGGAAAAAATACTTGATAAACTTTTAAATATAATTGAAAATAAAAATTGAATTTAGGAGAAAATAACTATGAAGATAGCGATTTTAGGATATGGAACTGTAGGTAGTGGAGTTTATGAGATAATAACAAATGGAAATACAGAGGAATTAAAGAAATTAGAAGTGAAAAGTGTTTTCGCAAGAAGTCGTGATAAAATGCATCTTGCTACTGATGATATTAATGAAATTATTAATGATGAAGAAATCTCGGTAGTTGTTGAATGTCTTGGTGGACTTAATCCTGCATATGACTTCATAAAGAGATCTTTAGAGAATGGGAAACATGTAGTTACAGCAAATAAAGCTGTAGCTGCTAAATATTTAGATGAATTTGTTGAATTAGCTGAGAAAAATAATGTAAAGTTTATTTTTGAAGCTAGTGTAGGTGGAGGGATTCCTTGGCTTGTAAACTTAGAAAGAACTAGACGTGTTGATGAAGTAAAACGCGTATATGGTATCTTCAATGGAACAAGCAACTTTATTCTTGATAATATGTATAGAAATAATCAGGAATTTAATTCTACACTAAAAACAGCACAAGAGTTAGGGTATGCAGAAGCTGATCCAAGTGCTGATGTTGATGGTGGAGATGTTGTGAATAAGATTATCTTAAGTAATGCACTTGCTTTCGATATTCATGTTCAACCTGATTTTCCAACATATTCTATGAGAAACATTACTAAAAATGATATTGATTACTTAAAACAATATGATTTAGCTGTTAAATATATTGGAGAAACAAATGTAGAAGACGGGAAGTATGAGACTTCTGTAATGCTTTCTATCTTTGGAAAAGAGTCTCAAGAAGCGGCAGTACCATTAAATAACAATATTATTTCTCTAGACGGATCATTCATCAGGGAACTTAAGTTTTATGGACAAGGTGCAGGGAAATTTCCAACAGGTAATGCAATTGTTCAAGATATAGTTGACATTAATGAAGGATCAACAAGGGTTGATGTTGTAATTAAGAATAATCTATCTTATTCAGAAGAACTGACTAGAAGAAATTATTTAGTTCGTTCATCAGTAGAGTTATCAGGAGAATTAGTAGAGAGTGTAGAAGAATATAAAGGTAACTTCTATGTTAAAACAAAAGAAATTTCATTAAAACAACTTACGGATTTAGTTGCTGAAGTGAAAGAAAAAGATAGCAAATTTGTTGTTGCTAAGTTTCATAAATAATCGTTATATAAAATAAAATGATTATTAGAAATAAAATTTAGATTTTTCAGAAAATTCATTGATTTTTTTGTAAATAGTTATATAATATATATTAGTGATAAATTATACAAATAATATTAATAGAAAAAGGAGAAAAGATGGTTAGAGTATCAAAATTTGGTGGAAGTTCGGTAGCGAGTGCTGAACAGTTTAAAAAAGTTAAGAATATTGTGGAACTTGATGATGCACGTCGTTTTGTTGTAGTAAGTGCTGTAGGGAAAGCAAATAAAGAAGATAATAAGGTAACAGATTTATTATACTTATGTTATGCACATACTAAGTATAATATAAATTTTGATAATATCTTTAAAATGATTGAAGATAAATTTATAGCTATTAAAAATGAATTAAACTTAAGTTTTGATATCGAAGGAGAACTTGCTAAGTTAAAAGCAGAGATTAGTAAAGGTATCGATGAAGAATACTTAGTGAGTCGTGGAGAATATTTAACAGCTTTATTAATGGCTGAATATTTAGGATATCACTTTGTAGATGCTAAAGATTTAATTTTCTATAATTATCAAGGTGAGATTGATTTTGAGAAAACTCAAGAAGCTTTTGATGCTGTTGTAAAAGAATATGATCGCCTTCTTATTCCAGGATTTTATGGAAGTAGACCTAACGGGGAAATTAAGATTATGACTCGTGGTGGGGGAGATGTAAGTGGAGCGATTGTCGCTAATATTGCAAATGCGAGTGTTTATGAAAACTGGACTGATGTGTCTGGAATATTAATGGCAGACCCTCGTATTATTGAAAATCCTCACGAAATTAAAGTTATTAGTTATACAGAACTTCGTGAACTTTCATATATGGGTGCAAGTGTGCTCCATGAAGAAGCAATCTTCCCAGTTCGTGATAAAGATATTCCAATACAAATTCGTAACACAAATGAGCCTACTGCTGAAGGAACTATTATCTCAGATAATAAACACCTTGACGAAAAACAAATTGTTACAGGGATTGCAGGGAAAAAAGATTTCTCAATTATTACGATTAAAAAACGTCATATGGCAAATGAAGTTGGATTAATTGGGAAAGCACTTAAAATTTTTGAAGACTTTAATGTTAGTATCGAGCATATTCCTAGTGGAATTGACTCATTCTCTGTTGTTGTTGAAACTGGTAATGTGAGACCATTTATTCATGAGTTAGTAGCTAAAATTAAATCTGTTTTAGAAGCGGATGAGATAAATGTAACTCACGAAATTTCACTTATCGCTACAGTTGGTGAGAAAATGAAAAATACAAAAGGATTATCTGGCAGATTATTCAAAGCTTTAGGTGAAGCTGGGGTAAATATTGCATTGATTTCACAAACTAATGATGAAATTAATATTATTGTAGGTGTTCATAATGATGATTATGAAAAAACTATAAATACTATTTATTCAGAATTCAAATAATATTAATGGCTTCTTATCTGATGTTAGATAAGAAGCTATTTTTTATAATATTTTATTTTATGAGGTGAAATTATGAAAATTTTACAGATTATGTGTCATCCAGATTTTGATGGAGAATATAGAATTTCTAATATTTTAGCAAAAGTTGGTGAAGAAAAATTAATAGAAGAAGGGTTTAACGATATCGAAAAGATAAATTTATATAATCCAAGTACTTACATTCCGATGATGGATAAGTTTATGTTCAATTATGAGGGAGTACAATTAACAGGAAAAGAACAGCGAGATAAAATTAGGCAAAAAGAATTATTAAAACAATGGAAAAGTGCTGATGCAGTATTTATTTATATGCCCCTTCACAATTTCAACATAGTATCAAAATTTAAAGATTACATTGATAATATCGTAATAGTAAATGAAACATTTAAATGTGAAGAAGAGTCTTTAATAGGATTAGATGATTCTAGTAAGCAAATAACCTTTGTCATAACAAGTGGAGGAGAATTTGATAAGCATATTCAATATATTAATCTGGACTTTGCAGTTCAATATGTTAGGGGAATATTTAGTGTAATGGGAATAGATAAAGTAAAAGTTCTACGAGTAGCAGGGTTAGATTTAGCATTTAATAATAAAGAACAGTTAGTTAAAAAAGCTATTTTCGATTTGAAAGAGTGGATAGAAGAATTTTCGAGAAAGAATAAAAAATAAGCTTAGAAGGAATAAGAGATTGTTTAATATGGTTTCTGATTCCTTCTTAGCTTTATTTAATATCGAATTCAAGTTGTTTCTCTTTTGAAGATAGAATTTTAAATTGACCGTTAGTTAAGTTAGCAATCCAATTTTCAAAGTTATCATAATCTTCCTGCATTACATAGATTGTATAAATAATTTTGTCAGTATACTCTAGGTTATTTACGATAAAATTAGTTTTTCCAATTTCATATTCTATTTTTCCGTTTAGACTATAATCTAATTCTAGTCTAACTTCAAAAGCATCTTTTCTTTCTACTAATGTTGCGTTTTTTAATGCGTTAATTACTCCGCCACCATATGCACGAACTAAACCACCAGTTCCTAGTTTAGTTCCACCGTAGTATCTAATAACTGTGGCACAGACATTTTTGATTTCGTTTTTTACTAGTACGTCTAGCATCGGAGCGCCAGCAGTTCCACTAGGTTCTCCATCATCATTAGCACGAGTTATTTCGTTATTATCACCAACTACATAGCATGAGCAAACATGTGTAGCATCGTAGTGTTTTTTCTTCATTTTTTGAATAAATTCTCTAGCTTCTTCTTCGCTGTTGATTCTAATTAGATGAGTAATAAATGTAGATTTTTTTTCAACAAATTCATCGTATGAATCTTCTTTAATTGTAATAAATTTCTTCATCATAGTACCTCCTTTGTAATTTATAATTTGCTAAATTTACTATATTAATTATGATGTATTATAAATAAAATGTCAATAATTAGAATATATTTCTCATTATACTACTTGACAAATCATACTATGCAATGTATAGTATTATGTAAAAGGAGATATTAGTATGGAAGCTCAATTAAAAAGAGGTTTATTGGAAATATGTGTTCTTGCTACTTTACGTAATTCTGAATCATATGGGTATAAAATTATAAAAGATGTTTCAAATGTAATTCCTATATCGGAATCAACGTTATATCCAATCTTAAAACGCTTGGAAGCAAACGATTGTGTTACCTCATATTCGGTGGAACATAATAGTAGACTAAGAAAATATTATAAAATTACAGATGTTGGTCTTAATAAAATTCAGGAATTTCTTATAGACTGGAAAGTAATAAGTAATGCACATAAATATATATTAGGAGATGAAAAATATGAATAAGACACAGTTTTGCGCTCTTTTGGAAGATAAATTAAAACCATATTTATCGCCAAAAGAGATGTATAAAACACTCAATTTTTTCGAAGAAATGATTGATGATCGTATTGATGAGGGCTTAAGTGAAGAAGAAGCTGTATCGCAATTAGGGGATATTAATATCATCGTTGATCAAATTTTAGATGAACATAATATTGAAAAAAAACAAACAAAATTAATATGGAGGTTTATACCACAAAAAATTCCTTCAGAGTTAGGATTTATTATTGGCGTATTATTATTTCCTGTTTGGATAACTATATTTGCTCTAGGTGCTAGTCTTTTTATAGTTATTCTATCTATAATATTTAGTATTGTGCTTACTATTATAGCTATTTTCATTGGTGGAATCTTATTAATATTAAAATCCCCATTTTATCTTATTTACGAAAGAAATATTTCGTATTTCTTAGATACTTTAGGATTTGGATTTGTTAATACAGGGATCGGTTTAATTGGTATTTATTGGTTGATAAAAATATATAAAATATCACGTCAAAATGGTATAAACATCAGAACAATTTTTGTGAAGATTTTCAAAAAAGAGGTGTATATAAATGAATAAATTAATAAAAATTTCTATTAGTTTTATAATTTTTGGACTAGTATTGATAGGATTAGCAACTTACTTAAATAATGGTCATATACCTAGATTTTCTTCTAATTCCGAGAAAAAGAATTATACTGTCTCAATTAATGATGTTAAAAATTTAGATTTAGATATTATTGATTCTGATGTAACTTTAGAAGAAAATACTTCTTCTAAAAACATAGAAATAGAATATTATACTGCTTTAGAACGTAAAGTTCGTATAGAACACACAGAAAATAAGTTGTCTATAAGAGAAAATAAAAATATTGTTGGTATTAATTTCAATATTTTTTCAGAAAAAAGAAAACTCATTATAAAAATACCTAAGTCTTCTAATATCGATATTAATTCGGAAAATAAAATAGGTGATTTTATTATAAAAGATCTCGATATTAAATCTCTTATGATAAATAGTAAAATTGGTGATGTATATCTAACTAATACTTCAACTTCTGATACGGAAATTAAGTTGGCAACTGGAAATTTAAAAATAGATAATTTAAAAAGTAAGAATAGTTCTCTAAAAATTAATGTTGCTACAGGAAATGTTAAATTAAATAATATTAATGATTTAAAAGATATTAGTATTGATAATAAAACAGGAGATACAGATTTGTCATCATCAACAATAAAAGATATTAATATAACTAATAAATTAGGAAATATTAAGGTAAGTAATCTTCCTAGTGAAAGTTCAGATAATATTAACTTAAAAACAACTACTGGGAATATTACTTTAAGTAATCTTACTGCAAATAATTCTATTACTCTTAAATCTACTGCAGGTGATATCATAGCTGAAATAAATGACGATGAGTCAAATTTCACAAATAGTTCAAATAAAAAGAAACAGTTATTCACTTCTTCGGAAACTGGAACTGTAAATGTAAAATTTTCAAATAAATAATTAATATCCCATCAAAAATAGTTTTTGATGGGATATTAATTATTCTTGGTTATTGTTTACGCCGATATTTTTATGAGTATTTGTTGTACCTAAACCAATTGTAATATTTTACTGCTCATTGCTATTGTTAGCACTATTTCCAGTATTACTATTTTCATCAGGTCTATTTTCATTACTTACGGTAATATCATTCTTTAAATCTGCTTTTGTAAGTTGCTCTGGAAGATTAATTAGTAAATCTTCAGGAGACATAACAGCTAAAGCGGCCTGAGGATATATATTTTTTGATAACAAATTATTTATTTTATATTTTTTTAATCCAATATTAATATGACCTTGATAATATATATTTAATAAATCTGTTGATTTAGGTAATGGTAAGTCTAGATTATCACGCAACGCAGATGATGCATATAGAAGTGACAGTGGGCGAGGATAGTAATAATATACACCGTTATACATCACATCATAACCGTCAATTCTATGAGAGACTATTTCAATATCATTATTGAAAAACATTTTTATTGCAGATGATATTTGAGTAGTTGTTAGATTATGTTCTACATTATCTCCAGCTATGTTTATAACCTCATTAATTTTTGAAAGTGCATTTAAGCTTTTTGCTTTGTCAATTAAAGCATGAATAGCTTGAAGTTGACGTTGTCCACGTTCAATATCACTATCGTAATATCTACTACGAGCAAAAGCGAGCGCTTTTTCACCGTTTAATGTATGCCAACCTTTAGTTAATTTAACAGTGTTTTCTTCACCATTAGCATTCTGTTCATCCATATCGAATGGTACATATAAATCAATACCACCAAAAGCATCAACTGTTTGTTCAAATGCTTTAAAATTAATTAATACATAGAAGTTAATAGGAGTATGCAGTAAGTTTTCAACAGCATTAGTTGTTCCTTTAACATCGTTATAAGCATGAGCGTGAGTTATTTTATCATAAAAATAAGCACTATCGTTATGTTCATCATCTTTTTCCCTCATAAGACTTAGAGAATCACGTGGTATACTTACCATATCCATGCGTTTTTTGTCTTTATTTACAGTAGCTAGAATCATTGAGTCTGTTCTACTATCTTCACGAGTTTGTCCTTGGGCTTTACGGTCATCATTCATATCAATACCTAAAATCAATACTGAGAACTTTTTGAAGTTAGGATCAACTTCTTTTAAATAATCTACATCTTTATATCCTTTTTGAGCAGAATTGGAGAAGTTGAAAAATGTATAAGCTGAAAAACCACCTATACCAACTATAAGTAATGTTAAAATTGTTAACAATATTTTTTTTAATCCACTTTTATTTTTATTCTTGTAAGAACGAGAACTAATTCTTTTTCGTCTAGAAAATTTTTCTTCCATAATTAATAATAGACCCCTTTTTTTTCATTTAACTTTTTTATTATACTACATATTTGACCTTAACGCTATAATAATGGGGAAAATTGCTGAAAAAAACTTAATAAATTTACTGATTATTGAGTAGTTATAAGTTGGAATTCTTTGAAATTTTCAAATATTTGTAATAAAATAAAATAGTAAGTATATAAAAAATAGGAGTATATTATGCCAGAATTACCAGAGGTTGAGAATATTAAATTTGGACTCGAAGAAGAAGTAGTAAATAAGAAAATAGTTTCTATAACCTATTCAAAAATCGTAAAAGAGAGTCATAAATTGAACAAGATGGCTATAGTTAAACAAGATCTTAGTTTTTTTTCAGATAATGTAAAAGGTAAAGAAATTGAAAAGTTATCACGTAGAGGGAAATATTTATATTTCACATTAAATGAAGGATATATAATAACTCATTTTGGAATGACTGGTGCCTTCTTTTTAGTTAAAGATATGGCGGAGATTACTAATAAAAATTATTATAGACATCAACATGTAATCTTTGAATTATCAACAGGAGAAAAATTAGTTTATAGTGATATTAGAAGATTCGGAGAGCTTAGATATATTGAGGACATAACCAAATTTAAACCATTCATAAATCTTGCTCCTGAGCCTTTCGATAGGAATGCAAAAAGTTATTTCTTAAATAAACTGGAAGAAAATAAATATAAAGACCAATCTATAAAAGCATTACTCTTAGAAGGAAATGTTTTTTGTGGATGTGGTAATATTTACGATTGTGAGGTATTATATCGTCAAAAAATTCATCCTCTGACGAAGGCCAGTGAATTATCAAAAAAGAAAAAAGAAAGTTTATTTAAAGAACTAGTAGATATTTTAGATCTTGCAATAAAAGAAGGAGGATCTACTATTTCGGATTATGTTCACACTGATGGAGGTGAAGGTAATATGCAAAACTTTCATCAAATCTATGGTAAGAAATCATGCCCTCTAGGCCATGATGTGGAAAATATTACAATAAAAGGACGTTCAAGTCACTTTTGTCCTATTTGCCAAAAAAATTAATAAGAAGGAGAATCAATGGATAGTAGATTAGAATTTTTAAAGAAATATATAAGTATAGTTATAGGATCGTTAATTTTTGCAGCAGGATTAGAATTTTTCCTAATTCCTAATAATATATTAGATGGAGGGGTAATAGGGGTATCTATTATTGCACGTCACTATTTAGGCTTACCATTAGGATTGTTTATTTTCTTATTCAACATACCATTCTTATATTTAGGATACAAGCAAATAGGTAAAGGATTCGCAATAGCATCTATTTTCGGTATTATAATCCTTTCTGTAGCAACGTCATATTTTCATAGTATTCCACCACTAGTTACCGATCCATTCTTAGCATGTATTTTCGGTGGGATAATTCTTGGAATAGGTGTAGGATTAGTTATTAGAAACGGTGGTACGTTAGATGGAAGTGAGATGTTTTCTATCTATGCTACTAAAAAGTTACCGATTTCTGTAGGTGAAATGGTCCTTGGGATAAATGTTATTATCTTTATCGCATCTGGGTTTGTATTCACATGGGAAGCGGCATTATATTCTATGATAAGTTATTTCATAGCATCAAAAGTAATGGATGTTGTTATTGAAGGACTAAATGACTCTAAATCGGTTATGGTTATTACGAGCAACTATCAAGTAATAAGTCAAGAAATTCAAGATAGATTAGGTCGTGGTGTGACTCTATTACATGGAGAAGGTGGTTATTCAGGGCAAGAAACAAAAATCATCTTTTGTGTAATCACTCGTATTGAAGAATCAAAACTTAAAAAAATAGTCTTTAGAAATGATAAAAATGCCTTTCTATCAATTGGAACAGTTAGTGAGGTAAGTGGAGCTAACTTTAAGAAAAAAGATATACACTAATAAAAAATCCTTTGCAGGTTTTTCTGCAGAGGATTTTTTTATGATATAATTAGTATAAAGAGGTGAGAATTATGGAAGAGTTATATAATTATCTTAATAAGAGTGAGAAGGTTTATTTGTTAGAAAGAAGAAAAACGGTAAAATTTTGGCATATACTATTAGACCTTGTGGGCCTTTTATATTTGGCTGGCGCATATGAGAGTGATAAGACTTACGATTGTTACCTAGTTAAGTTTGGTAAATATTGGGAAATACTAGTATGTAAGAAGGGGAAAGCACTAGAAAAAATTAAGCTTAAAGATAAATTTGAATTAAAAAAGAATTTTCTTTGTGATGGTTACAAGTATAAAGTTCACAATGAAATTACGCATGAAATATACAACTATTTGAAATGTTCATGCTAGCATGAGCAAAATCTGTCTAAATATGGTATAATAGACTGATGAATTTTTTAAAGGATAATAAAATGAAAATCAAAGAAATAATAGTAGTAGAAGGAAGAGATGATACTAATAGGGTTAAAGAAGCAATAGATTGTGATACATTTGAAACTAATGGCTCTGCCCTAACTAAGAAAAAAATAGAACGTCTAATCTTTCTGGAAAAAACAAGAGGATTAATAGTTCTAACAGATCCTGATTATGCAGGAAAAAGAATTAGAAGCATAATTGAAAAAAATATCCCGACGGCCAAACATGCATATATTTCAAATAAAAAAGCCGTAGATAGTAAAGGAAAAATAGGAATAGAAGCTGCGAGTAAAGAAGATATTATTGCGGCTATAAAAAATCATTATACACCGATGGATGAGGTGAAAAATGATATAAGTAATGAAATATTGATAGAGTTAGGTTTAGTAGGAGGAGCAACTTCAAAAGTTCTAAGAGAAGAACTTTGTGAAAGATTAAATATAGGATATACCAATGCTAAACAATTACTAAATAAACTTAATATGTATAATATTTCTAAAGAACGTTTATTAGACGAAATGACAAAAATAAGTAAAGGATTAAAATAATGATAGGAACACCTAAGAAAACTTTTGAGATACTAAAAAAACACGGATTCACGTTTAAGAAGAGTTTAGGACAAAACTTTTTAATAGATGCGAATATCTTAAATAGAATCGTAGATGGGGCTGGAGTAAATGGGAATGTAGGAGTAATAGAGATTGGACCAGGGATTGGTTCTCTTACAGAAGCTTTAGCCAAAAAAGCTAAGAAAGTAATATCATTTGAAATTGACGGTAGACTTTTACCGATTTTATCTGAGACACTTGCTGACTATCCTAATGTTGAGATTATTAATAATGATATATTAAAAGTTGATGTTGATAAAATAATCGCTGAGAAGATGTCAGATTGCGAGAAAATCATGGTGGTGGCGAACTTACCATACTATATTACAACTCCAATTTTAACTCATTTAATCGAGAATACTGAGAAAATTGATGGTTATGTAGTTATGATGCAAAAGGAAGTTGCTAATAGATTGAATGCCAAGGTAGGAACAAAAGATTATAACTCATTAACGATTTTATTAAATTACTACACTGATGTTGAGTATCTATTTACTGTACCGAAAAAAGTATTCGTACCAGCACCGAATGTTGAGAGCGCAGTTGTAAAAATCATGACGAAAGAAACTCGCGAATTTGAAACTGATGCTAAGTTTTTTAAATTCGTACGCTCATGTTTCGTACAACGCAGAAAAACTTTATTAAATAATTTAATTTCAAGTTATGGTAAAGATAAAAAGCAAGATTTGCAAAATGCTTGTGTAGATAGTGATATTGAGCCAGGCAGAAGAAGTGAAACTCTAAGTTTAGTAGAATTCTATAATTTATATAATAATTTAACAAATAATAGTTTGATTTAAGGAATAAAATATGGAAGAATTAAAAACTATAATAACGGAATTTAGGGAAAAAAGAGGATGGGAAAAGTATGATACTTTAGAAAGATTCTCTAAAAGTATTTCTATAGAAGCGGCAGAATTATTAGAACATTTCCAATGGAATGAAGAAGGAGATAATATTCAAGAGATAAAAGATGAACTCGCAGATGTGTTAATTTATGCTCTAGCAATGTGTTATCATCTAAATGAGGACCCTAAGAAGATAATAAAAGAAAAATTAGTTGATGTTGCAAGACGATATCCAGAAAAGTAAGAGAGGTGTGAGTAATGCTCACACCTCTCTTTAAAGTTTTTAATATTACTATCGACTAGTTTTAGTTTTTAGTACTGGTACTTCTTTACCTTTGTAGAACATAGCGTAAAGAACAGTTACTCCAATTGTTACTATTGCACAAAGGATGTAAATTCCTCTATATGATAAGATGCCTTGAACAGTACCTAGTGCATATGGCCCAAATCCAAGACCAAGGTCTAATCCGATGAAATATGTAGATAATGCAATACCTACTTTAGTAGAATCAACAAGTTTTAAACAAACGGCTTGACCATTTGACATAAATGTTCCGTAGCCTAAACCAATTAAAGCTCCTGAGAATAATAACATGAAGCTACCATTTGTGAAACTTAACATTAATAGACCTAATGTTAAAAATACAAAACTTGGATACATTACTGCATTCTCACCACGCGCATCGAATACGCGCCCTGCGAATGGACGAGTAACTGTAACGATAAGAGCGTATACTACAAAGAAGAAAGCTCCAGCAGTAGATAAGTTTAAACTATCAGCGTAGATTGATAAGAATCCTAATACACTAGAGTAAGCTAAACCAACTAGGAATGCTACAGTAGAGATAAATAATACTTTATATTCAATAAATGTATTTAAAGCCCAACTGTTTAATAATTTTTTTTGTTTTTCGTCTAATTCGATATTTTGAACCGGGAATAAGAAACAAGCAATTGTAACAGCAACAGATAATATGATTGCTAAAATAATAACTGCATTAAATCCTGTAATAGGAAGTAATAACATACCGATAAATGGTCCAATTGCAGCTGCTAAACTTGTACTTAAACCGTAGTAGTTAATACCTTCACCATTACGTGTTTTTGGAATATAAGTAGTAACTATTGCATTAGCTGCAGTAGAGATAGTTCCATAAGCGAATCCATTTAAGAAACGAACAGTATCTAAAATAACGATGTTAGATGAAATTAGGTAAGCTGCCGTTGTAATTAAGTAGATTAAGGCTCCAAAACGTAAAATTTGTTTACGTCCAACAATTTCTAATTTTTTACCAATGTATAGTCTGGCAACAAGTGTTCCGATAATATAAATACCAGCGGCAAATCCTGCTTGAGCAGCAGTAGCACCTAATTGAGAAGTTGCATACTTAGCTGTAATAACTACAAAACAGTAATAAATTAAAAATACAATAAAGTTAATCGTAGTTATTGTTATAAATCCTTTGTTAAATAATTTGTCTTTTTCTTCTATAGCTGTCTGGCTATCCATAAAAATTCTCCTAACTTATTTTTTAATAACATATATTTATAATACTCCTATGAAAATGTATTTTCAAGTGCAAATTTTCATGAAAATGATATATTCTCAATTTTATTTTTATGAAAAATACAATGTATATGTAATAAAGTATAACAAATATAACAGTATTAGTAACGGTTAGCAGGGTGTATTAATTTTAAAATATTAATTCTATAGTTATGAAAACGACTTATTTTCATTGCTTTCAAAAATGAATTAAAATGTAAATTAATATTAGTAGTACAGGAAAGGTAAATAAAGTGGTGTTAATATATTCATAATATTTTTTGAAAATAGTTTTAAGAAAAAGTGATGAGTGATATAGTGATTTTTATAATTAAATATAGTATTTTTTGAATTGTCAGAATTTTTTAGATATTTTTTAAAAAAACATATTGACAATAAAAAAAAGAGTTGCTATAATGTAAACAAGAATTAAACGTAAAGGAGAAAAAAGATTTATGAAACTGTATCAAGTTGACACGCTACAATTAAATATTCGTTGGCAAAGCCACTAGATACTGAGTCGATCTTGTTTCTTTTTAACATAGATACGGCTCTCAGGTGAGAAGTAAGTATCTATGTGGATTATTTGTGATGAAAAAATCGTGGCCACATAGAAATATCTAGGTGGTTTTTTATATTATTAAAATTATACGTAAGGACCACTGGATAAAATTCTAGTGGTCTTTTTATATAGATACGCTTCTAAAATTTGATTACAAAAAATATTATTATAGATAAAAGTAAAAGGAGATTATTAAAATGAAAGTAAATAAAATTTTTGTAGCATTCGCGGTATTATTAGTTTGTGTATTAGGTTATGGATTCTTCTCTAGTAAAAAAGGTGAAGAAACTAAAAAAGTTGATAACAAAGAAGTGAAAGTAGGGGTACTTCAATTACTTAGCCATCCAGCTCTTGACCAAATTTATAAAGGTTTAGAAGATGGACTTAAAAAAGAAGGATATGAAGTTGGTAAAAATTTAAAAATTGATCTTCAAAATGCTCAAGGTGATCAAAGTAACTTAGCAAGTATGGGTCAAAAATTAGTAGCAGATAACAACGATATCTTAGTAGGTATTACAACACCAGCTACTTTATCACTATCAAATGCGACTAAAGACAAACCAATCATCATGGGTGGAATTACTTATCCGGTTGAAGCAGGATTAATTAAAGCTGAAGATAAACCAGGAAACAATATTACTGGTGTTAGTGATAGAACTCCGATTAAACAACAACTAGAAATCATGAAAAAAGTATTACCTAACATGAAAAAAGTTGGTATTCTTTACACAGCTAGTGAAGATAACTCTGTAAAACAAGCTCAAGAAGCTGAAAAATTAGCTAAAGAATTAGGATTAGAAGTTAAAGTATCAACAGTGGCTAATACAAATGATATTCAACAAGTAACAGAAAGTCTTGCTTCACAAACAGATGCAATCTTTGTACCAATCGATAACACAATCGCTAGTGCAATGGCAACAGTTGTAAAAGTTACTGACGCTAAGAAAATTCCAGTATTCCCATCTGCAGACACGATGGTAGCTGATGGAGGACTTTTAGGATTAGGTGTTGACCAATATCAAATCGGTGTTGAAACAGCTAAAGTTGTTGCAAAAGTATTAAAAGGCGGGGATCCTAAAGATATGCCAATCGTTCTTGCTAATGAAGGTGTTATCTATCTGAATGAAGCAAAAGCAAAACAATTAGGAATTGAAATTCCAAAAGAAATTAAAGATAAAGCAAAAGTAGTAGATAAAAAATAATATTATTGATATTATATTATTAAGAAGCTATTTGAATTATAAATAATTAAAAGGAGCGACTCATCAAATCAATAGAAAAAATTATTGTTTATGAGTCGCTCTATATTATATAAAATCAAATTAGAAAAAATATTAAATAAAAGAGGTGCGGAATGGATTTATTTATTTCAGCGATTTCACAGGGAATGCTGTGGGGTATATTATCGCTTGGATTATTTATAAGTTTTAGAGTTTTAAATATTGCAGATATGACTACCGAAGGTGCGTATCCTTTAGGAGCAGCTGTCTGTGTTATTTGTATACATAATGGAATCAATCCTATTATAGCCACATTGATTTCGATATTGGCAGGTATGTTAGCAGGTCTTGTTACGGGATTCTTAATTACTGTTTGTAAAATTCCAAGTTTACTTGCAGGAATCTTAACAATGACTGCATTATTATCGGTGAACCTTAGAATTATGGGTAGACCAAATTTAAGTTTAATCAATAAAGATACAATTTTCAGTAAAATTCAAGGATTAAACTTACCAACTCATTATGATACTGTATTTGTTGGAATTATTCTTTCTGGATTAATTATTATCGCTATGTCTTTATTCTTTTCAACGGAATTAGGTCAGAGTTTAATTGCAACAGGAGATAATGAGAAAATGGCAACAGCATTAGGTATTTCTACAAAAACAATGACGATTTTAGGATTAATGCTTGCCAATGGAATTATATCTTTAGCTGGTGCGATTTTAGCACAAAATAATGGATATTCAGATGTAAATAGTGGTATCGGGGTAATAGTAGTAGCTTTAGCAGCAATTATTATAGGGGAAGTAATCTTCAAAGATGTGGCTTTCACGTCAAGATTAATTTGTGTAATCTGTGGTGCTATAATTTATAGATTACTGCTAGTTGGAGTGTTAAAATTAAATATTATTGGAGCAAATGACTTTAAACTAGTTTCAGCTCTAGTAATTGCTATATTCTTAACTCTACCTCAATTAAAATTAAAAGCTAAGAGAAAGGATGCGTAGAAAATGTCATTTATAAAAATTAATAAAATAGATAAAACATTCTTTCCTGGAACTATTAGAGAGCAACATGCTTTAAAAAATGTTAGTCTTGAAATCAAAGATGGTGATTTTATTACTATTCTTGGTGGAAATGGAGCAGGAAAATCAACTTTTCTTAATGCCTTAGCGGGTTCATTCTCATTAGATGGTGGAGAAATCTTAATAGAAGGAAAAGATGTAAGTAATATAGTAGAACATAAGAGAGCAGGATTTATAAGTAGAGTTTTTCAAAATCCACTTGATGGAACAGCTCCTCGTATGACTGTTGCACAGAATATGTCTTTAGCACTACGACGTGGTAAAGTTAGAGGTTTTAAACCAGGGACTACTAAAGAAGATAGAAAACTTTTTAAAGAATTACTAGCAACTTTAGACTTAGGACTTGAAGACAGATTAGATAGTGAGATGGGATTATTGTCTGGAGGTCAACGTCAGGCTATTGCACTTTTAATGGCGACTATGACTACTCCGAAACTTTTACTTCTTGATGAGCATACAGCGGCACTAGACCCTAAAACACAGAAGAAAATAATGGAGCTTACTCGTGAAAAAATAGAAGAGAAAAAGTTAACTGCCTTAATGATTACTCATAATATCCAAGATGCGGTGAAATACGGTAATAGAATAATAGTGCTGCACCGTGGTGAATTAGTTCGAGATATCAGTAAAGAAGAAAAAGAAAAGCTTGATGCAAAAGCATTATACGAGTTACTTTATAACTTGGAAGAAAGTGAGTAGGACTACATGGGGTGACTTGATAAAATCTAGTTTAAGTCACTCCTATTTATTTTTCACATGATAATATGATATAATAAGGATAAACGTAAGGAGTAGTATAGAGTGAGTACGCCTTGATGGAGGAGGTTCAGGTTGAAATCCTGGCTATTACGTCTAAGACATCTATTTGTAAATAGGTGTCTTTTTTCATTTTAGATTCATCTTTTTACTTTATAATCTATAGTAAATGTAATTATAAAAGGGTTGCCTCAAAAGACCTGAATTTTAACAAAGTGGCTCAACGAAATCTTGTTTCTTAAGAAATCACGTTTTTGAGTCACTCCCTTTACATTTATAAATGAATTAAGTAAAATATAGTAGAAATTTAGTTAAGGAGATTATTATGAAAATACTTGTTGTTGAAGATGAACGCGATTTGAATAGAATAATTACTAAGCACTTAAAGAAAAATAATTATAGTGTAGACAGTTGTTTTGATGGTGAGGAAGCATTAGATTTTGTTAGTTATAGTGACTATGATTTGATTATTACCGATATAATGATGCCGAATGTTGATGGTTATGAGTTTATCGAAAGGCTTCGTGAGAGTAAAAACAATACACCAGTTATTATGTTAACTGCTAAAGATACTTTAGAGGATAAAATCGTCGGTCTAGATAGTGGTGCTGACGATTATATAGTTAAGCCGTTTGAATTTGATGAACTGCTTGCGAGAATAAGGGTTTTAATGAGAAGAAATTATGGTCTAGCAACTAATGTTATTCAAGTTGATGATGTTGTACTTGATATCGCCAAAAAACAAGTTACTAGAAATGGTGAGAATATAGGATTAACAGGTAAAGAATATGAGGTATTAGAGTATCTTATGAAGAATAAAGAGAGTATCTTGAGTCGTGATCAGATTCTTAATCATGTTTGGGATTATGACTATGATGGTGCTTCGAATATAGTAGATGTAATTATAAAAAATATTAGGAAAAAACTAGATAATGGAACGGATAAAACTATTATTTATACTAAAAGGGGGCTAGGATACTTTGTTAAATAAAATTAAGAAATTATCGATATTTCCATTTAGAAAAGTATCATTAACTTTCAAAATTACTTTATGGTATACAACATTTATAGTTTTATTAATAGGATCACTGATAGTTGGGACATTTTTAGTTAGTGATAGTGTTGTTGAAAAGAATAGTGAAAAGAAATTGATAGAAGAGGTAGCTGAAATCTCAAGCGGCTCTGATAAGTTTACCCCGTATGAAGATGGTGTCACGTTATCAGTCTATGATAAAGATGGAAACCTCATTGCAGGTTCTGTACCTAGAAATTTTAAGGTTAATGATTTTAGTCTAGGAGTTATTTCTGAATATAAAGATGTAAATAATAATAAGTATTTATATTATGATTCAGAAACTAGTTCTGCTAGATTAGGGAATGGGAAATATGTGAGAGGTATAGTACAAATTACCAATAATATAAACGGTTGGATATTGCCGTTAATTATTGGTGTGGGTAGCCCGTTCGTTATTTTGGTAATAATGTATGGTGGATACTTGATAATAAGGAGTTCATTGAAACCTGTAAGAGATATGACAGAAACAGCTGAGGCGATTGCAAAAAGTAACGACCTTACTAAACGAATACATATAGAAGATGGTGCAGATGAGGTTCACAAGTTAGGTAAAGTTTTTAATGAAATGTTAGAAACTCTAGAAAGTTCATCGAAAAGAGAACGCCAATTCAGTTCGGACGTATCACATGAGTTAAGAACTCCGATTTCTGTAATAATGGCAGAAAGTGAATATGGAGCTAAATATACAGATTCTATTGAAGACGCTAAAGAATCATTTGATGTAATAGAAAGACAAAGTAAGAGAATGACTACTATGATTAATCAAATTTTAGAATTATCTAGACTAGATAGTCGTTTAGAGATTCCAAAAGAAGAACTTCTTCTATCGGATAAAATAAAACATACATTAGAAGACTATAAAATTCTATTCGATAATAAGAATATAAAGTTATTCATAAATATAGAAGAAAATATCATAGTTCATGCAAATGAAGCTCTAATTATGCGTATGATAGATAATTTATTGTCAAATGCTTTGAAATATGCTGAAACAGAAGTAACAGTCAGTCTAGCCAAAAGAAATAGAATAATTCTTGAAGTTGCTGATGATGGAATAGGAATAAATGATACTGAGAAAAAACATATTTGGGATAGATTTTATAAAGTAGATAAATCTAGAACTACGACAGAGGACAATTCTTCGGGGTTAGGGTTATCTATTACGAAAAAAATTGTAGAATTACATGATGGTAAAATAGCGGTATTAGATAATAAACCAAAAGGAACAAAATTTGTAGTGAATATATAAGAATAATAAAGCACATCTTTAAAATAGGAAGGTGTGCTTTTAATATAATAGGAATTCAAAATAAATGAAATCTTCATTTAGTATTCATAAAACGAAGATATAATAAAAATATCAAAAGAAAAGAACAAAAATGAAAATCTTCATTTAGTATTCATAAAACGGAGATATAATAAAAATATCAAAAGAAAAGAACAAAAATGAAAATCTTCATTTAAGATTCATAAAAGAAATATAAAATAAGAATATAAAGAAAAAGAGGTAAATTAAAAATGACAAAAAATATTAATAACAACGAAATCGAAACAATTGAAGGAACTTATGTTGAAACTATTGAAAATGATAACCAATATAATGAACAACCTAAAAAAGCAAAAAGAAACTTTTTAAAACCATTAATTATCGGAGCATTAGCTGTTGTAGTAACAGGTGGAGTTGGAGCTTATGCTTATGATAAATATGAAACTGCGCAAAGAACTAAAATTCAAGATGCATACTATAATGTTAAGTTGAATACAGGAAATCAAACTAATTCAAATGATAATAACAATAGTGGAAATAATAGCTCAAATAATAATACTCAAAACAACAATTCACAACAAAATACTCAAAATGTTAAATCACAACAAGAGATCCGCTCAATTGTAGCAGAAGCAATATCAGTACCTGAACAAAATATTAATTTTGTAAAAATTAAACCTAAATATGAGGATGATTACGCACCACAAAATAATGGAGTATCTTTGTATGTTTATAAAGTCGAAGCAAAAGCTAACGGGTTGAAGTATGATGTAGTAGTAGATGCTGTATCAGGGAAAGTATTAAAAGTGAAGATTGATGACTAGAAAAAATAATATTTTAATCTTCATCTAAGATTCATAAAGGAAATGTATAATAAAAATATAAAGAAAAAAGAGGTAAATGAAAAATGGCAGAAAACAAAAGAAAAAGAAACTTTTTAAAACCAATAATTATCGGAGCTCTAGCCGTAGTAGTAACGGGTGGGGTAGGTGCTTATGCATATGATAAGTATGAAACAGCACAAAGAGCAAAAATTCAAGAAGCATACTCGAATGTAAAAATGAATGTCGGAAATCAGATAAATCAAAATAGTAATAACGGAAACAATAACAATAATAGTAACAATGGGGATAATGGTTCAAATAGTAATTCGCAAAATATTGACCAATCTTCAAATGTTCAAAATAATAACAATAATAACGTCAACACTCAACAAAATACACAAAACGCTAAATCACAACAAGAAATTCGCACTATAGTAGCACAAGCAATTTCAACTCCTGAGCAAAATATTAATTTTGTAAAAGTTATGCCTGAATATGAGGATGACTATGCATATCAAAATAACGGAGCACCTTTATATGTTTATGATGTAGAAGCTCGTGCAAATGGGTTAGAATATGATGTGGTAGTAGATGCTGTATCAGGAAAAGTACTAAAAGTAGAAATAGATAACTAATAAAAAGAACTGATAATCTAGAACTAAAATCTAGGTTATCAGTTTTCTTTTTTTAGAAGAGGATTTCATGTATAAATTAAATGTTATTTTCTCTTCTAAATGTTTACTTATTTTTTTTATTGTTATAAACATAATATCCAATGAAAATAGCAACTATTAAATATAAATTAAAATTAGGATTAGGATTAGCGATATAAAATAGCATGGCCTTATAAGATATACGCATAAGTAATCCTTGGATAATTGAAGGTGCAAATAGTAAAACTATGATTATAGAATTAGCTATCTTTCTTGCTAAGAATATTATAAAAATTAATATTAGTAAAAGAACTAGTATAGCTAAATATCTATTTATAATAATATTGAATGCAATCGGGAATTTGAAAGGATTAAAAAATATCAATAAAGCTATTATTAATACTAATATAGTAATTATAGTATTTTTAGTGCGTTCATCAAGTTTGCTTCTGTTAGTGTACATGAAAATGTAACTTAGATAGAATCCACCAAAAATTAAAGCTCCCACGACCGCAGCTTCTAATAAATTTAAAGCCATAAAGGGATTAGCCAATATTGGTGCTAGATAAAAAAGTATATAAATACCGGTTGCTATTAGTAAATTACGTTTGAAAATAGTCATCTTGCCTCCTTAATTATTTTAATAATCCTGATAATGCGTAAGCAATAAAAGAAAATCCTATTATAATAAGTATTAAAACTAAAGCACTTGAATTAAATATGAAAAATAAAGGAAGTGCTAAAATAATGCTTAGAAGCGGTGTATAAATTGTTCTCTGTCCTAGGAAGGTAACTAACATTGTGATTGCAAATGAAGAAAATCCATAAGCTAATATCAAAATAAAACCAGCTTTATCACTAGTTCCATTATAAAATTTCAAAAAAAGTAGGGGAATAATATAGTATAAAATACTAGTGAGTAAAAATATCCCTAATAATGTTTTTCTTTGCATGATAAAATCTCCATAATTATTGTTTTTATTATTGTAATATTTTATGTAGTATAAGTCTAGTAATATAACAAAACTAATAAAAAAATATTTATTGAATGGAGTAAAATATTTTCGGATATCCCTTGTTAAAATGAAATAATTAGAGTAAAATAAATATAATAATAATACAAAGGAGAACTATAAATTATGTCAAAAGTTCATGTTTTTGATCATCCATTGATCCAACATAAATTATCTTTTATTAGAGATAAGAGAACGGGGTCTAAAGACTTTAGACAACTTACTAACGAAGTAGGTTCTTTAATGGCTTATGAAATCACTCGCGATCTTCCTCTTGAGGATGTAGAAGTGGAAACGCCAATCCAAACTACTACTTGTAAGCGTCTTGCAGGTAAAAAAATTGTTTTCGTTCCAATCTTACGTGCAGGATTAGGAATGGTAGATGGATTAATGAATTTAATTCCATCAGCAAGAGTAGGTCACGTTGGACTATACCGTGATCCAGAAACTCTACAACCGCATGAGTATTTTGTTAAAATACCTAGTAATCCGGAAGAACGTCACTTTATTGTTGTTGACCCAATGTTAGCAACTGGTGGATCTGCAATTGCGGCAATCGACTCGCTAAAACAACGTGGGGTTACTGATATTAAATTTATGTGTCTAATAGCAGCACCTGAAGGTGTAAAAGCATTACATGATGCACATCCTGATGTGGATATCTTTATCGCAGGTCTAGATGAAAAATTAAATGATCATGGTTATATCGTACCAGGATTAGGTGATGCTGGGGATAGAATCTTTGGAACAAAATAATATATAATAGGTTATTCTTAATTAAATTATATAAAATTTAAGAAATCGCTAGCAAATATCAGCAAATCATATTATAATATTTATTATGTATTTCTGATTTTATATTACAACAGATTTAGAAATATAAAAGTTACTTAAGAAAAGAGGTGAGGGGAATATATGGAAAAACACACATATCTTATTACCAAATTATTTGGCTATGATATAACGGTTAATATTCCTAGTGTAATCACAACTTTAATAACAGTTTTACTTACCTTTATTATTGTGATGTTTCTAACTAGTAGAATAAAATTGAGACCAGATAGTAAACGTCAAAATGCGGTTGAATTACTTGCATATTTCGTTAGTGATAATGTCATTAAAGGTAATGTTAGCTGGAAAAAATATGGTAAAGGATTATGGGCGACAGCTCTAACAATTATTTCACTTGTTGCAGTAGCAAATACTATTGGTGTATTAATAGAAGTTAGTTACAACGAGGTAGTTTATGTAAACTCAGTAACGGCTGATCCAACATTTACTTTCTCTCTTGCATTATTGATTATTGTCTTTACTCATTTTGCAGGAATTAAGTATAAAGGTGTTAAACATTATTTTGGTACGTATACTTCTTCAGGTATAGGTATTACACCATTTAAAGTTATTGAAGAGTTCACAAACTTAATGACTTTCTCAATGCGTTTATTTGGTAACATTTATGCTGGTGAAATTTTATTAGCGCTATTAGCAACGCTTACTACAGTAGGGTTCTTCGGAGCTATTGCCGGTATGGTAGGGTTGGTAGTATGGAAAGGATTCTCTCTATTTATCGGGTTTATCCAAGCATACATCTTTACTGTATTAACATTTATTTATTTATCACACAAAATTAGTGATGAACATTAATCTTTTTAAACGCACTATATGTGCAAAAATCTTATAATTAATAAAATTCATTTATTATCCAAGGAGGAAAATATAATTATGGTAGAATTAATTGGAGCAGGTTTAGCAGCAGGTTTAGCAGCAGTTGGTGCTGGTATCGGTAACGGATTTTTATTCGGTAAATTTATCGAAGGTGTATCTCGTCAACCAGAATTAGAGTCAAGATTAAAATCAAATGCTTTCGTATTATTCGCACTTGTAGAAGCAGTACCTATCTTAGCTATCGTTATTTCATTCGTTATCTTAGCTAAATAATTTAGTATAATACTGTAAACAAAAGAACTATGAAGAATAGGAGCATTTAGTAAATGGAAAATTTAGTATTTTTAGCTACTGAACACTCTTCTCATCAAGGTTTTAATCTAGGAAATATGGCTATTAACATTGTAGCTGTATTAATCTTATTAGTATTACTGAAAAAATTTGCTTGGGACAAACTTATTGATATGTTAGATGAGCGTCAAAAATTAGTTGAAGGTCAACTTGATGATGCAGCTAAAAATCAAAAAGAAGCTTTAGTTTTACTCGAAGAAAATCAAGAAAAATTAAAAAATGCACAAAAAGAAATTAAAGTTATGATGGAAGAAGCTCGTGAACAATCTAAGATTGAAAAACAAGCTATTCTTGAAGAAGCTCGCAAACAAGCAGAACAATTAAAAGTAAATGCTCAAAGAGACATTGAGGACGAGAAGAAAAGAGCACTTGAAGAAATCAACAAACAAATCGCTGATTTATCAGTGCTTGTAGCTTCGAAAATTTTAGAAAAAGAATTAGATGGCTCAACACAAAGTGAATATGTTGATAAAGTCATTAAAGAGGTAGGGGTGAAATAATGAGTAAGTCAGTATTAGCTAATAAAATTGGATATTCATTATTTGAAGTTGCAAAAGAAAATAACACACTAGAAGAAGTTTCTTATGAGTTAAAGGAAGTTGCAAAAGTAGTTAATGAAAACTCTGATTTTGTTACATTGATGAACAACCCTAATTTAGAAAAAATAAAGAAAATTAACTTGATTGATGCAGCATTTGCAGGAGTAAATAAATATGTTGTGAATGTTGTTAAAATCTTAGCAGGTAATCTGCAAATCTCATTAATTAATTTCGTTCTAGAACAATATACTGAATTGTTTAATAAACATTCAAGAAATGTTGTTGTTAAAGCTGAATCGGCTTCACCTTTAACTGAAGAACAGTTAGAAAATTTAAAAGAAAAAATTAAAAATGAGTTACAACTAGAAAATGTAGAAATTAATAATTTTGTGGATGAAAGTCTTCTAGGTGGTTTAAAACTTACTTATAATAATAAAGTAGTTGATGCTACTATTAAGGCGAAATTAAATGCTATAAAATCAAAAATTTCTTCAATCTAGAAGAAGTTGAAACAAGGAGGGACATAAATGGCTATTAAAGCTGAAGAAATTAGTTCATTACTAAAATCACAAATAGAAAATTATCAGTTTGAAGTTAAGTCAACAGATGTCGGTACAGTTATA
Source organism: Gemella parahaemolysans (assembly GCF_053758945.1). NCBI lineage: Bacteria > Bacillati > Bacillota > Bacilli > Caryophanales > Gemellaceae > Gemella > Gemella parahaemolysans. Next base: position 100,761 of record NZ_JBSMTP010000004.1, on the reverse strand, counting down.
GAAGTAGGGGACGGTATTGCTCGTGTATACGGTCTTAATGAAATAATGAGTGGTGAGCTTGTAGAGTTCACTAAAACAGGGGTTATGGGGCTTGCTCAAAACCTTGAAGACACAAATGTTGGTATCGTAATTTTAGGTCCAACTACTGATATTAAAGAAGGAGACGAAGTTCGCCGTACTGGACGTGTAATGGACGTACCTGTAGGTGAAGAACTAATTGGACGTGTAGTTGATCCATTAGGACAACCAGTTGATGGTCGTGGACCAGTTAACACTACAAAACGTCGTCCAATTGAATCTCCAGCAGTAGGGGTTATGGGACGTAAATCAGTATCTGTTCCATTCCAAACTGGTATTAAAGCGATTGACGCATTAGTACCTATCGGACGTGGGCAACGTGAGCTTATTATCGGAGATAGACAAACAGGTAAAACTGCAGTTGCTATCGACTCAATCTTAGCTCAAAAAGGACAAGATGTAATTTGTATCTATGTAGCAATAGGACAAAAAGAATCTACAGTACGTAGTGTGGTAGAAACTCTTAAAGAACACGGTGCTTTAGACTACACTATCGTAGTAACAGCATCAGCATCTCAACCAGCACCACTTCTTTACATCGCACCTTATGCAGGGGTTGCAATGGCAGAAGAATTTATGTTTAATGGTAAAGATGTAGTAATCGTATATGATGACTTATCTAAACAAGCAGCAGCTTACCGTGAGTTATCATTACTATTAAAACGACCACCAGGTCGTGAAGCATACCCAGGGGACGTATTCTATCTACACTCACGTCTTCTAGAACGTGCTGCTCGTGTAAATGAAGATTTTGGTGGAGGAAGTATCACAGCACTACCATTCGTAGAAACTCAAGCAGGTGATATCTCTGCGTATATTCCAACAAACGTAATTTCGATTACGGACGGACAAATCTTCTTACAATCAGATTTATTCTTCTCAGGTATTAGACCAGCGATTAACGCCGGACTTTCAGTATCTAGGGTAGGGGGATCTGCTCAAATTAAAGCGATGAAAAAAGTATCAGGTACTTTACGTCTTGACTTAGCATCTTACCGTGAGTTAGAAAGCTTTGCTCAATTCGGTTCTGACCTAGATCCAGCGACTCGTGAAAAACTAGAACGTGGTAAACGTACAGTTGAAGTTTTAAAACAAGACTTACACAAACCAATTCCAGTAGAAAAACAAGTTATGATTCTTTATGCTTTAACTCACGGATTCTTAGATGATGTAGAAGTTAAAGATATTCACAGATTCGAACAAGAATTATATTCATACTTAGATGCTCATGAAAATGAAGCAGTTAAGCACATTATTGAAACAAAAGACTTACCATCAACAGAAGTTATGGATGAAGTAATCGCTGCATTCAAAAAAACTTTTGCCTAAGATGATAAGTAGTAGAGTAAAGGTGGTGAACTAATTGGCGTCACTAAGAGATATTAAAAACAAAATCAATTCTACTAAGAAAACTAGTCATATTACAAAAGCAATGGAGATGGTTTCAACATCTAAGCTTTTAAAAGCACAATCAAACACGCAAAAATTTAATCCATACATGCAAAAAATGCAAGAAGTGATGGGGACAATTTTTGGAAAAAGCTCTAGTATTAAACACCCTATGTTAGAAAAAAGAGAAGCTAAGAAAACTCTTTATGTGGTAATTACTAGTGATAGTGGTTTATGTGGAGGATTCAACTCAAACGTTATTAGAAACTTTGTTAATACTGTTAATGAAAGACATGCTAATAGCGAGTATGGTATTGTTGCTATAGGTAACTATGGAGCAGAATTCTTTAGAAAAAATGGCTATAATGTAGTTGATAGTTATAGAGATATACCAGATGAGCCAAGTTTCACTCAGGTTAAACAAATTACTAATAAAGTAGTAGGATACTTTATTGATAAAGAATATGATGAAATTTATTTACATTATAATCACTTTGTTAGTATGATTCAACAGGTTGTAACTGAAAGTAAAGTTCTTCCTATTGACAATACAGACAAATTCGCAAATTCTGAAGAGCAACAACCTACAGGAGCTTACGAATTTGAGCCTGGTGAGACAGCTGTACTAGATGTAATACTACCTCAATATGCTGAAAGTATGATTTATGGAAGTATATTAGATAGTAAAGCTAGTGAGCATTCTGCAAGAAAAACAGCAATGAAAAATTCGACTGATAATGCAGGAAATATTATTGATACACTTACGATTAAATACAATCGTGCAAGACAAGCTGCAATCACTCAAGAAATTACTGAGATTGTAAGTGGAGCAGCAGCAACAAAATAGTAATGAGAAAGGAGAAGCTATTAAGTTAGCATACAACATATGAATAAAGGTTATATTCTCCAAGTTATGGGACCTGTAGTAGATGTTAAATTCGAATCAGGGCATATGCCAAATCTATTAAACGCTTTAGAAGTTTACATAGAAAAAGGCGATGGGAAAAAAGAAAAATTAGTTCTTGAAGTTTCTCTAGAAATTGGTGATAACGTAGTAAGAACAATCGCTATGTCATCTACTGATGGATTAAATAGGGGAGCAGAAGTAGTAGATACAGGAGCACCAATTACAGTTCCTGTAGGTAACTACACATTAGGTCGTGTCTTCAACGTATTAGGTGAAGCAGTAGACCACGGTGAAGAAGCAGGAGCAGAAGTTCGTAAAGATTCAATTCACAAAGAAGCTCCAACATTCGAAGAATTATCAACTCACGTTGAGGTTCTTGAAACAGGTATTAAAGTTATCGACTTACTTGCGCCATATATTAAAGGTGGTAAAATCGGTCTTTTCGGTGGTGCGGGAGTTGGTAAAACAGTTCTTATCCAAGAACTTATCAACAACGTTGCGCAACAACACGGTGGATTATCAGTATTCACAGGTGTAGGTGAGCGTACTCGTGAAGGAAATGACTTATACTATGAAATGAAAGATTCTGGTGTTATTAACAAAACAGCCATGGTATTCGGACAAATGAACGAACCACCAGGTGCTCGTATGCGTGTAGCATTAACAGGATTAACAATGGCGGAATACTTCCGTGATGAAGAAGGACAAGACGTACTTCTATTCATCGATAACATCTTCCGTTTCACACAAGCAGGTTCTGAGGTTTCTGCGTTATTAGGACGTATGCCATCAGCCGTTGGTTATCAACCAACACTTGCTACAGAGATGGGACGTTTACAAGAACGTATCACATCAACTAAAAAAGGTTCTGTTACATCTATCCAAGCGATTTATGTACCAGCCGATGACTATACTGACCCGGCTCCAGCGACTACATTCGCTCACTTAGATGCAACAACTAACCTTGAGCGTGCGTTAACAGAGATGGGTATCTACCCAGCCGTTGACCCACTTGCTTCTACATCTAGAGCATTAGCTCCTGAAATCGTAGGAGAAGAACACTATCAAGTTGCGACTAGAATTCAAAGAACTCTTCAAAAATATCGTGAATTACAAGATATTATCGCCATCTTAGGTATGGATGAGTTAAGTGATGAAGATAAGAAAACAGTTGATAGAGCACGTCGTGTTCAATTCTTCTTATCTCAAAACTTCCACGTAGCTGAACAATTCACAGGTCAACCTGGTTCATACGTACCAGTATCTGAATCAGTACAAGCATTCAAAGGAATCCTAGATGGTAAATATGACCACATTCCTGAAGATGCATTCCGTCTAGTTGGTGGAATTGAAGACGTATTAGAAAAAGCTCGTAAACTAGGAGTAGAAGTATAATACAAATAGGAGGTAAATAAATGAATACTTTAAGTGTAAGCATTGTTACTCCTAATGGAGAAGCTTATAGCGCTAAAGAAGCTTCTATGGTTGTATTGGGAACTACAAGTGGACAACTTGGTGTAATGGCTAACCATGTTCCTATGGTTGCATCATTAAAGGTTGGTCCTCTTAAAGTGATTTTTCCCGATGGACGTGAAGAATATCTAGCTGTAAGTGAAGGATTTGTGGAAACACATAAAGGCGAAGTAACTATTATAGTTCAAACAGCAGAATTAGGTAAAGACATCGATGTTGAGCGTGCTAAAAGAGCATTACAACGTGCAGAAGATCGTCTTGCTAAAAAAGAAGAAGGTCTTGATGTAAGACGTGCAGAACTAGCTTTAGCTAAAGCTTGTGCTCGTCTGAAGATAGCTGAACAATTATAAGAAAAAATGTAGTTCATATTTATTATGAACTACATTTTTTTATAAACTTAAAATTATGTTTTATTTTAAAACTCACAAAGAAATAAAAAAACCTCGGAATTTAGGTTTCATATTAGAAACTTATTTCTGAGGTTTAATATTTCAATTAATTATTTTTTCTACGTTTTAATAATCCGACTATAGCAAGAAGTGATAGTCCAATTGCAGTTAGAGATTTACCTGTAGTTTCACCAGTTTTTGGAAGAGTTTTTGGTGTATTAGTAGGTGTAGAGTTCGCACCTCTAGTATCTATTACTGTGAATTTTTTCTCTTCTTGAACAGCTGATGAGTTTATATCTTTTTCGCTTGAAGCAAATGCTGTTTTAATTTTAGCTACAATTGCGAATTTGCTGAAGTGATCAACTGTGAATTGTAGGTTATTTTTACTTACAAATGAAGGGATTAGTTCAATAGAGTTATCCTCTTTAATATGATAAACAAGTATATCTTTGTTTTGTTCATTTTGTAGTAAAGCAACTTTTACTGTTCTTGGAACATTAAGATTTACTGTTTTATTATCTTTTTGTAATTCTAAATCTACAACTCTAATTGATGTAATATCTTTTTTGTCTTTAATACTATTGTTGGCATCAGCAACAACTTTATCTTTTAGATTTTCTAAGTTTATATCTTTAGTGATATCTTTGGCAGATAAAGTTAAATCTTTATTGTCTGTAGAGTATAAATCAGCGCTTATATCTTTATCTTTTGATTTAATAGTAACAGTAACTGTATTATTGTTAATGTTTAGTTCTGGTAATTCTGAAGCAACAGGAGCGTCAGAAGGGACTGAATATTCATATTTTGTACCATATTCATTTTCTCTAACTTTATTACCATTTTCAGAAATAACTGTGTTTCTTACACTTGGATGTATCACAAATTGATTGTTATCTTGGAATAGTTGTCCTATTTCAAGAAGTATTTTCTCAGAATTGTTTTGAGCTGCGAACATTACTCCAAGAGGAAGGTTATTTGCACTCTTATAAACAGGTAATGATATTGCAGGGTTTCCTGTTAAGTTGAATAACCAAGTGAACGGTGTTCTTCTCATCATAGGTTCCCATTGTTTAACAAGTAGATTGAATCTTTCTTTTGGATCTTTGATTTTATTAATATTATAAAGTTGTTCTTCAACTTTTGGATCAACATAAGGATCTACTTTTTTATCATTTGATGGTGCTGTTACCGCATTAGTAGCCATTAAGAATAAATCATACTTTTTGTAGAATTCATTCATTTGGTTAAAGTAAACTGAAGCAGATTTTGCAGATGAAATATCTGTATTTGCATTTTTTCCTTTGTATGATGAAGTTCCTAATGCATAAGTCGCAGGGTCTAAATCACGTTTGTTTTTTTCTTTAGCTAAGTTTGTCGCTGCAGTATAACCCCCACCAATTGCACCTATTGTATATGTTCTAATACCTTCGTAACCGTCAATTGGAAATTCATTTACTTCTTCAACAGTAAATCCTTGTTTTCTAAGGAAATCAACAGCTTTAAGAACAGCTTTTTTACCATCTTCACTTAATTCAACATCTTTTAATGGTGTTTTTAATGAATAAGCAATTTTAAGTGATTTTAAGTTCTTAGGAACTTCTAATAAAGTTTTTGGTTTACTGATGTTTGTTTTATCAAAATAAGTTTTAGCATCCTCAATAGTTTTTACTAGTGGAAACTTAACAACATGTCCAGTTGGTTTTAAACCGATAAGACCAGTCCATGAAGCAGGAATACGAATTGATCCCCCAGCATCACTTCCGCTTGCGATTGATACCATACCACTTGCTACAGCACCAGCACTTCCTCCTGAAGATCCTCCAGTGTTACGACTAGGATCCCAAGGGTTACCAGCAGGCCCTAGTAATTTAGAGTCAGTAATATTTCTAGTTCCAAACTCAGGGTAGTTAGTTTGTCCAAGGATAACAAAACCTAGTTTTGCAAATTCTTTGGCAACAGCTCCACTTACTGAAGATGTTTTACCTTTATTTAAATACACACCGTAAGAAGAATCCCCATTTTTTAAAGCATCTAATCCTTTAATTAGAGTAGGAACACCTAAGAATGGTTGTTCATCCCAATTTACAGGATTAGCAGCTAGTTTTCCTGCACTAATACGATTGTCAATTTCTTTAGCAGTTTTATATGCTTCTTCAACAATAGCATGAGGAATTTTACCATTTTCTGTAGTAAGAACAGCATTTAACTTAGGATTTTCTTCTTCTATAACTTTATAAGCTAAGTCAACAAGTTCTGTACTAGTAACTTTTTTCTCACGAATTAGTTTTGCAAGTTCTAGAGCACTTTTTTGTTTATATTCAGCAACAGTAAATGGAATTGTTGGTTTAGCAACTTCCTTGTTTTCAACACTAGCACTGTTTGTTGACTCATTGTTACTTGAAGTCGGTGCTACAGTGTTAGCTGAAGTAACAGGACTAGTAGATGGTGTTACAACTGCATTATTAGTAGCATTTTTATCAGTGTTATTTACAGCAACAGCTTTATCGTTAGTATTAGCTGTATTAGTCACATTTGCCGGTGCTGTAGTTTTATCTTCACTAGCTTTAGCTTGATTGTCATTAGCTAATACTGGAAATAATGTTGCAGCTGCGAAGGCAGGAATAAGTACATATTTAATCTTATTTTTTTTCATTTTTAGCTCCTATTTTAAATAATGATTTAAGCCTTGAAAAAGCTTTCCACATTTCATTATACTCCGATACCGATTATCAATCAAGAAAATTATTTGATGAAATGAAAAAAATATTATTATGGTTTTCTTTTGATTAACATTATATAAAGATTAGGAGAAAAAATATTTTTTAGAAAATAAAATAAATACGGTCAATTATAGGAATCAACCGTATTTAAATTAATTTAATACTAATTATTATTTTTTCGTTTTAGTAATCCAATTAAAGCAAGGAATGAAAGTCCAATTGCTGATAGGAAGTTGTTTGTACTTTCACCAGTGTTTGGAAGAGTTTTAGGTGTTGAATTTAATTTAGTTGAGTTTGTATTTACTACTTTTTTCTCTTCTTTAACAGATGAATTTAGTGAATTTTCAGATTTACTTGGAGTAGAAACAGTCCCATTGTTGATATTTAAAGTTGATAATTCTGCAACAGTAGGTGCGTAAGTTGGAACTGCGTATTCAAATTTAGTTCCATCTTCATTTACTCCTATTTTATTTCCATTTTCTGAAACATTTGAGCTTCTAATAGCTGGGTTCATTTTGAATTGATGTCTGTCTTGGAAGTATTGACCAATTTCTAAAAGTACTTTTTCAGAATTATCTTTTGCTGCGAACATTACACCGAATGGTAGATTTTTATCACTTAGATATGTTGGTAGTGAAATCGCAGGATTTCCAGATAAGTTAAACACCCAAGTATATGGAGAACGTCTAGTCATTGGTAACCATTGTTTAGTTAATAAATTAAATCTTTCTTTTGGATCTTTAATTTTATTAATGTTATATAGTTGTTCTGCAATATCTGGCTCTATATATGGATCTACTTTTTTATCATTAGATGGAGCAGTAACTGCGTTAGTTGGAACTAGGAATAAATCATATTTTTTATAAAATGCATTCATTTGATCTATAAATGTAGATAATGGTTTTACTGAAGAAATATCAGTATTTGCATTTGGTCCCATATATGAAGAAGTTCCTAATCCGTAAGTTGTAGGGTCTAGTTGACGTTTGTTTTGTTCTGTTACGTTTTTAACAGCTGCAACATAACTTTCTTCTCCGATACCACCCACAGTGTATGTTTTAATTCCTTCGTATCCATCGATAGGGAATTCTTTAACTTCTTCAACTGTAAATCCTTCTTTTCTTAGGAAATCTACTGTTTCTAAAATAGCTTTTTTAGCAACTTCACTTAATTCAAGATCTTTAAGTGGAGTTTTAAGAGTGTAGGCTATTTTTAATTTTTTCAAATCTTTAGGTGGTTCTACTAATGTTTTCGGTTTACTTAATTCAGTTTTTTCAAAGTAAGCTTTAGCATCTTCGATAGTTTTTACTAGAGGAAATTTAACCACGTGTCCAGTAGGTTTTAAACCAATAAGACCAGTCCATGAAGAAGGAATACGAATAGATCCTCCAGCATCACTACCGCTAGCTATAGGTACCATACCACTAGCTACGGCTCCAGCACTACCACCTGAAGATCCTCCAGTATTACGGCTAGGATCCCATGGATTACCAGCAGGTCCAAATAATTTAGAATCTGTGATATTTCTAGTTCCTAATTCTGGATAGTTAGTTTGACCAAGTATAACAAAACCTAATTTAGCAAATTCTTTAGCTACAGGACCACTTTCGTCAGCAATTTTACCTTTGTTTAGATATACACCATTAGTGTAGTCACCATTTTTAAGTTGATCAAGACCTTTAATTAAAGCAGGTACACCTAAAAATGGTTGAGCATTCCAATCAATAGGATTAGCAGTTAATTTTCCAGCGCTAATACGATTGTCAATTTCTTTAGCAGTTTTATATGCTTCATCAACAATAGCTTTAGGAATTTTTCCATTTTCAGTTGTTAGAACAGCATTTAATTTAGGATTTTCTTCTTCAATAACTTTGTAAGCTAAGTCAACAAGTTCTGTACTAGTGACTTTTTTCTCACGAATTAATTGAGCAAGTTCCAGAGCACTTTTTTGTTTATATTCAGATACAGTAAATGGAACTTTTGGTTTAATAACTTTATTGTTTACAACATTTGTGCTGCTAGTTGCTTCAGTGTTGTTTGCAGATGTAGGTTTTACACTATTAACCGAACTAGCAGAAGTAGTAGGTGCTATTTCTATGGTATTATTAGCAGTGGAAACACTAGTTGTTTTTTTATTAGTACTTTCCAGTGTATTAATATTTGAAGTCGTTATTGTTTTATCATCATTAGCTTTAACCTGATTGTCGTTAGCTAATACAGGGAATAACGCTGCAGCTGCAAAGGCTGGTATAAGAACATATTTAATATTATTTTTTTTCATTGTTAACTCCTATTGTAGAAAAATGATTGAAAGCCTGAAAAAGCTTTTCGTTTACATTATACTCTGATATTGAGTATCATTCAAGAATATAGTATTAAAAAATAAAAAAAAATATAAGTGATTTAATAATATATTAAATCACTTATATTTTAATAATACTAATATCCTTTTAAGGCATTCATACGAGCTTCAGATTGCCCTTTAGCATCTTTTTTCTCACCTTTATATACTGCTGATTCCCATGATCCGTATAGTGGGTTAGGGAATATTATGAATTTCTCACCAAATTCAGCTTTTAATTGCTCGAACATTTTATCTCTATCAGCTTCTGATGTAGTAGAGAATTCCGCAAAGTCAACTAAGTTATCCCCAAATAACATAACTAGATTAGTATGTTTTATAACTTCTTGACGACGCCCTTCTTTAGATTTGTCACCTTCTTTTTTGAACATTAGGTGATCACGTCCTTGAACTGGTATACCTTGTGCTTCAAGATTTTTAATAGTCGCATCTACTTGAGAATCTGTTCTGTCAGAAATATAGTAGATTTGAACTTTATTTTTGTCAGCAAATTGTAAGAATTCTTTAGCTCCAGCTACAGGTTTAGCTTCGGCTTTTTGAACCCATTCATCCCAGCTTTTAGGGTTAAATGCAGTTCCATCTTTAACATTTTTAACTTGGTATGGAACATTATCTAATACTGTTTCATCTAAGTCTAATACAATAGAATACGGTTTATTAGTAGGCTGTTTTAGTAATTCTTTTAATCTACTAGTAGCAATGTTATAACCTTGTTGATATAATGCATCTACTTCAGCAGCATTTTGATACCATAGTGCTCCCATTGTATTTTCTCTTGATCTAAGTTGATCATAAGTAAGAGTTATTTTATTATCTCCACTCTTATTTTCTTCTTTTTTTTCTTCAGTTTTTTGTGCACATCCAGTTGCAAGAACAACTGTAGCTAATACTGAAGAAATAGACATAACAAGTTTTTTATTTTTCATAATATTTATAGCTCCTTTTGTTATCTACAATTATAAGTATAAAATAAAAATATGAAAAATTCAATATGTAATTATTTATGATAAATTTATAAAATTAATATTTTAATAAAATATATTTAGTTTAGCATAGAAAACGGTTTAAACAAATAATAATAAAGTAAAAATAATATTATTTATTTTGAAGATTAAATGTTGGGGAGTATAATGTATTATCTTTAGGTGTGATAATATATAAGATTTTTATAGGTTATTATAATTAAGTAAAGAATTAAATAGTTTGGTTTGTCATATAATTTTACTTGAGGAAATGGAGGTTTTCAGAGGACTAGATTTAGAGAATTTACAAAAGAATTAGCAATAAATGTTGTTCTAGAATGTAGTAGACATCTAAACAGTAAGGTTAAAGATGAGGTTTATATAAGAGAGTTGGAGTTGGGAAAGTTTAATTTCTTGACTAAGGAAATAAGAGATTAAGGTTTATTATATTATATATGTAGTGTAAATTATGGAAACTTAACTGGAGAAGAAATAGTAATTTAGGTGTATCATGTATAATTAATTGTCTTGTTTTAATAGGAAAAGTGGTATAGGCTAGTTTTGGAATTATTTAAGGTTTGATGACAATTATTTACTAAAGCTATAGTGTTGATTATTCGAGAATAAAATGAATGTTTAGATGAAGTAGCTTAAGGAACTCCAGTGGTTATAGGATTATTAATTAATTTTTTTAATATTGAAAAAATATTATTCTTAGTGAAATTAATATGGTAAGAAAAAGGATTTTAATGAATTACTGATTATATAGCCTTCTGATATTATATTCAGATTATATATATGAATTATTGTTTACTATTTGACGTTACATAAACAAAAGCTATAGGAACAAGAGGAGGTTAAATTGTTAAAGTTTGTTTTTTAGTGTGATAACGAGATATCACACACAGCACAATTTATTAGAGCGTTGAGATATTTCGTGAAATTAGTATAATAAAAGGCTAAAAATCAAAAAATGATTTTTAGCTGAAATTTATTAGTCTTAATATTTTATCGTAATATGAGTAGTTATTTTCCAAGATATTTTTTTCTTCTTTTACAAGTTCAGGTTCATCGGTAATAATACCATCTGCAGGGCTTTGTAAGTATCTAGTAATTAAAGCTGGATCATTTATTGTCCAGACAAAAACTTTTTTGTTTTGTTTTTTAGCTTGTTCTACTAGACGATCTCTGTATGAGAAGTCTTCTATTACGAAAAAGTCGACAATACTTTGATGGAAGTTTCCAAATTGAAGAGGGATTACATAACCAGTTTCTAAATTTGGTGCCTTTGTTTCAAGTTCTTCCATAACTTTAGAATTAAGTGACATGAATTTATAATTTTCAAGTTTTAATCTTTTTATTTCTTCAATAAGAATGTCGACGTAGTTACTTGGTTCACCACCATGAGGTTTTAGTTCTATTACTAGATTCATATTTAAATCCTTAGCTTTATTTACAAATTCTTCTAAAGAAGGTATTTTACTAGTATGGTCTCCTTGTTTTATTTGTAGACCAACAACCTCATCGAAGTTCATGTCTTGAACTCGTCTATTAATTCCCGTTAATCTTTTAAGGTTATAATCATGCATAACTATAAACTTATTATCTTTAGTTAGTAGTATATCTAATTCTACGTAATTGGCACCTGCTTTTGAAGCACCTACAAGAGATTCGATTGAATTTTCTACACCTTTAGTAACATATCCACGGTGAGCTACTGTTTCAATATTTTTGTTAACTCCATTTCCATGAATATTAAAACCATTAATAAGAGTCGCACTAATAATTATGATAGTAGTAAGGGTTGCTACTAATCTTGATTTTTTCTTATTTTCGTTAAGGTTATTAACTAGCTTTTCAGAAATTTCATTTTGTTCTATTAAAACGGTTATTAGTATAGTAATAACTGTTACTTTTGAAATTACTCCAAGAAAGAAAATAATAGCACTAATCAATGAGAAAAATAGAGTTTGTACAATGGTATTATTTCCATTCCTATCAAAATACATACATATAAATGTTATTATAGCGATAAAAACACCTGCTAATGCAATATATATTGTTTCAAATAGGAACATAGTGAATAATAGTTTTCTTTTTCCAGTTTTTGTTAGTTTCCAGCTGGTTTTTATACTATCTAGAATCTTTTCGTCTCCGACAGCAGTAAGAGGAAGTGTGAAAATTAATCTAAGATTAAGATAGGCAAAAAATATCATTACTATTCCCCAAATGATAAGACCACTGTTAGTTTTCATTATTTCACTGCTAATAAATTTAGGGATAAATAGATTTTTAGCGAGAACTGATCTTACACCTAGATTTATTGTAGGAATAGTTATTATAAAATAAATAATAAAAAATAGAGTTTGAAAACCAGCTAGATTTTTTGTTTTATCCCATGCATTATTTAATATACTACGATATGAATATTGTCTATCGGTTAGTTGCCCATATATAGTAAAAGTAAGAAGAGAAAATTCTATAAACATTAAAAATGCTACTATAAGTATAAGAATATTTAATATTAAGAAACTATATGGATTTGTTAGTATACTTAGAATATTATTTTTATCTAAATGTTCTTCTCCTGCGAGGGTAAGGGCAAGTTGAAAAATTCTAGCAATAACCCATAAACCACAGACAAGGAGTAGCTGAATTATAGCTGCAATTGATATATAGGTAAACTTATAGCGATTTATATTTTTAAGAACATTAGAAAATAGATTATAAATTTTGAAATTCATTAAATGCTCACTTTCTAAAGTATTTTTTGCTATTAGATTATATCAAAAATAAGATTTCCAAGCAAGAAAATAAATAATTATTAAAACGTCTGTGGTAACGTTACTTTTTTTTGTTGACAAACTTTCGTATGTGAGTTAAAATAAAAAAGTAACGTTACCATCGTTGTTTGGTAAATGTTAAGAGTCATTATATAAAATTCAAAAAATAAAAAGGAGAAAGAACTATGGACTTAAAAAAAGTTGTAAAAGAAGTTGTAGAACATAGTGGTGGTGAGGAAAACTTACGCTCTGTTGTTCACTGTGCAACTCGTCTTCGTTTAGAATTAAACGATGAGAAAAAATATAATAAAGAAAAATTAGAAGACATCGAAGGTGTTAAAGGTGTATTCTTTAACAACGGTCAGCTTCAATTAATCTTCGGAAGTGGTCTTGTTCAACAAGTATATGCTAAATATAATGAAGTATATAAAGGTGGAGCTTCTAGTGAAGAAGAAGGAGAAAAAACTACTTCTAAAAAACCAAAAGGAAATCCACTACAACGTTTTGTAAAAATGTTAAGTGATATTTTCGTTCCTATCATTCCAGCAATCGTTGCTGGTGGTCTTTTAATGGGGATTAATAATGTCTTAACAGCGAAAGATTTATTCTATACTGGTAAGTCTGTTATTGAAGCTAATCCAGGTATTGCAGGTCTTGCAGATATGGTTAACGTATTTGCTAATGCACCGTTCGTATTCTTACCTGTATTAATTGGTTTCTCTGCTACTAAACGTTTTGGTGGTAATCCATATCTAGGTGCTGCACTAGCGATGTTAATGGTTCACCCAGATGTAATGAATTTCTATGTATTTGGTAAATTAGATCCATCTACAAACCAACTTCTTGCTCCAGCTTTAGATATCGTTAACCAAAGTGGTCAAGCAGTTGAAGGTCTACAAAGACTTACATCTCTTCAATACTGGGATGTATTTGGATTTAAGATCGCTAAAGTAGGATACCAAGGAACGGTATTACCAATTCTTGCAGCTGCTTGGTTATTAGCGACAATTGAAAAATTCTTACGTCGTGTAACGCCATCATGGTTAGACAACTTAACTACACCATTAGTTTCATTATTCGTGACTGGATTTGTAACATTCGCATGGATGGGACCTGTACTTCGTGAAGCTGGTACTTTATTAGGTGAAGGATTACAATGGTTATACATGCAAGGTGGATTCGTAGGAGCAGGTATTTTCGGTTTATTCTACGCACCAATCGTAATCACTGGATTACACCAAAGCTTCTCAGCTATCGAAACTCAATTACTAGCTGCAACAGGATTAACATTTATCTTCCCAATCGCATCTATGTCTAACGTAGCGCAAGGTGCAGCGGTTCTTGCAGTATTAGTATTCTCTAAAAACACAAAAATGAAATCAATCTCATCAGCATCTGGAATTTCTGCATTATTAGGTATTACAGAGCCAGCTATGTTCGGGGTTAACTTAAGACTTAGATATCCATTCTACGGAGCTATTGCAGGAAGTGCGGTAGGAAGTGCATGGATTGGATTAAACAAAGTATTTGCATCAGCATTAGGAGCGGCAGGTCTTCCAGGATTCTTATCAATTCCTGCTAACCACTGGTCAACATTTGGTATTGGTTTAGCATTATCATTCATCGTTTCATTCTCAGTAACAGCATACTTCTTCAAAACTAAGAAGGAACTTGTAAATGCTAGCTAATAACTGGAAACAAAATCTTCATTTAGAACCTACTAAGGGTTGGCTTAATGATCCGAATGGATTAGCCTACTTTAAAGGTAAATATCATATTTTTCATCAATATTCATATGAAGTGGAAGGCGGATTAAAATTATGGTATTACTATACTAGTAGTGACCTAAAAAATTATGAAGATCGTGGCGTATTCCTTACACCAACAATAGAAGAAGAAAAGAGTGGTGTTTATTCAGGAAGTGCCAATATAGAAGATGGAAAACTAGTCTTCTATTACACAGGAAATGTGAAATATAAAGGTGATTATGACTACGTTCATGAAGGACGTGGTCATAATACCATATCTTTTGAAACGGAAGATGGAATTAATTTTACTGAGAAAAAATGTCTGTTAACAACAGATGATTATCCTAATATGTCAAATCATGTTAGGGATCCAAAGATATTTGAAAAAAATGGAAAAAACTATCTAGTTCTTGGAGCTAGAGATAGCAATGATTATGGATGTTTATTAGTATTCGATAAGGATACTCTTAAACCATATAAAACTATTTACTCAGAAAAAAATCTAGGGTTCATGTGGGAATGTCCAGATTATTTCGAAGTAGATGGAAAAGAAATATTTATGTTTTCACCTCAAGGTATTACAAGAATGTATCCAAATTATGGAAATATGTATCAAATTGGATATTCTGTAGTTGAAGAGGGAATTGAGAATGTTGATAAATTAGATAACTTCACATTATTAGATTATGGGCATGATTTTTATGCATCGCAAACATTTCTAGATGAAGATGATAATCGTGTGCTTATCGGTTGGATGTATGTACCAGATAGTAGCTATACTAATCCGACTACGAAGTTTGGTTATCAAAACTGTCTAACTGTTCCGCGTGTAGTAAATTACAAAGATGGTAAAGTTAGACAAACGTTACACAAATCAGTAAAAGATTTATTAGGTAATGATATTAAAACTAATGACTTTAACAAAAATACATGGTATTATAAACAAGAACATGGCAATAAGTTTGAAATTAGTGTAGCTGATTTTAAAGTAAGCTATGATAACAAGGAATTAAAAGTTTCTTTTGGTACTAGTGGTTATGGAAGAGATGATAGAAAATATAAACTGGATTTAAAAAATGTAGAAATAGTATTTGATAGTTCATCTATTGAATTATTCGCAAACGATGGATCTTTTGCACTTTCAACAAGATTTTATCCAGAAAATCACAATGTTAATATCTCAGCCACTGATTATTTAACAAAAGAACTTGGAGCAATCGAAATTAGAGAGGAGAACTAAAATGGCAGTTTTATGTATAGGAGAAATGCTAATTGACTTTATCGGAGAAGATGTAGGAACAATCGATAAAGTAAAATCGTTTAAAAAAGAGGCTGGTGGATGCGTAGCTAACGTGGCTTGCGTTACACAAAAACTAGGGCATAAGAGTTACTTATTAACATCACTTGGACAAGATGGTTTTGGTGATTTTCTAGAAAATACTTTAAAAAATGAGAATGTAGACTGTAAATATGTAAGTCGTAAAGCTGATAGTTTTACACCATTAGCATTTGTTTCTTTAGATGAAACTGGAGACCGCTCATTTAGTTTTTACTTCAAAGGTTCATCAACGTTAAGAATTAGTAGGGAAGATGTTAAAAAAGTTGATTTATCTGAAATTGAAGCAATTCACTTTGCAAGTATTGCAATTCAAGAAGAATCAAAAGATAGCCATCATTTATTACTGAAAAAAGCTAAAGAAGCGGGAGTGTTAATTTCTTTTGATGTTAATTTACGATTCAATCTTTGGGATGATCATAAGGTGTATCTTGAAACTATTAAAGAATTCTTACCTTATGTTGATGTAATTAAAGTTGCTGATAATGAATTAGAATTCTTAACAGGAACTACTAATATCGAAGAAGCATTGAAAAAAGACTTTAGCCATATGAAAGTTGTTCTTTATACTAAAGGAGAACATGGTGCGGAAGTTTATTATGAAAATCACAAGGTAGTAACTGAAATACCTGATATAAAAGCTATTGATACTACTGGTGCAGGGGATGCTTTTGCTGGTTCATTCTTATCAAAATTATTAAATCATGAAGATTTTAATAACATTTCTGAAGAAGATTTAGCACAAATGGCAACATTTGCGACAAATTACGCTAGTTTAACAACTACAAAAACAGGTGCAATTTCAAGTTATCTAACTGAAGAGGAATACAATAACTTAATATAGAAGAAAAAATAAGTCCTAATTAGGGCTTATTTTTTATGGGGAATCATATAGAAAATTATAGTTTTTTATGATAAGATTAATAACATATAATAAAAAGAGTTGGTGTAAGTATGCAAAATAATATTAAAATAAGATTATCAGTTGATAACTTTTATGATAATATTTCTAAAAATAAGCAAAAGACAAAAATTAATCCTAAACAACTAAGTAAATCACTAGGATATGATGAAAAAATAATAAATGAATTTCCTGATGAAATAAATATGGGACTTTCTTGTGGAAATCCGATTAATCACTTGAAAATCAAAGAAGGACAATCCTTAATAGATTTAGGATGTGGAGCAGGAATGGATATTTTTATTACAAAAATAAAAAATCCAAAAGTAGGAACGCTCTATGGCTTAGACAGATTAGATTCTATGCTAGATAAAGCTAAAAGAGCTCGTGATAATAAAGGATTTGATAATATAGAGTTTATCAAAGGTGAGCTAATAAATATACCATTAAAAAATGAGTCCGTTGATAGAGTTATTAGTAACTGTGTTATTAATCTAGAACCGGATAAACAAAAAGTATATGATGAAATATATCGCATATTAAAAGAAGATGGTATGTTTGTAATATCTGATATTATTTTGAAAAAGGAACTACCGTTAGAATGGAAAAATTCTAACAAAATGCACTGTACTTGAGTTGCGGGTGCTCTTCTGGAAGAAGAGATGATTGAGATAATTAAAAAAGCTGGTTTCACAAAATTTCAGATTATAAATTCAGATGTAACAGATGAGTATGCAGAAAAATGGGGTTACGGTAAAGAAATGAAGGCTTTTATTCAAAGTGGATTACTTATAGGAAAAAAATAATAATTATTAGTATTAGTTAGCGTGAAGAAAACATTAGCCATTTATTTTGACATGTATAGGCAAAATACAGTAAAATGTAAGTGGAAAAATTTAAAAATAGGTAAGTGTATGATTTTTTATCTTACATGATTGTTTAAACTTGATTTTAGTTAGTTTTTATATAATGTAATTAATTGAAGATACTTATAACATGAAAATATAGTTAGGAGTGGAAAACTATGAGGTTACTATTAGCCGAGGACGAGAAAGATTTAGCAGATGCGTTAGAAGCAATGTTAAAACATAATAATTATTCTGTCGATGTAGTAAATAATGGACAAGATGCATTAGATTATCTTATGTTAGATGATTATGATGGTGCAATTTTAGATGTTATGATGCCACAGATGGATGGAGTAACAGTAGTAAAAAAATTAAGAGAAAATAAAAAGAATACACCGGTATTATTACTTACAGCTAAATCAGAAATTGAAGATAAAGTATACGGGTTAGATAGTGGTGCAGATGATTACTTAACTAAACCATTTGTTACGAGAGAATTGTTAGCTCGAGTACGTTCAATGACGAGAAGACAAGCTACATTTACGAGTAATGTTTTAGAACTTGGGAATGTTACTTTAAGTAAGTATACATTCGAATTAGCTACAGAAAAAGATAAGGTAAGATTATCTAATAAAGAATATCAAATGATGGAAATGTTGATGAGAAATCCGGGTAATGTAATTCAAACTGAACAATTTCTGGAACGAATTTGGGGTTATGATAGTGATTCAGAAATTAACGTTGTGTGGGTTAATATTTCTTACTTAAGAAAAAAACTGAAAGCATTAGATGCCAATATTCATATTAAAGCAACAAGGAATGTAGGGTATACATTGGAGATGTTAGATGTTTAAGAGTCTTAGAAAGAAATTTATAACGACTGCTATAGGTAGCGTAGCTGTTGTTATAGCAATACTTGCTGTCGCTTTAAATTTTATAAATTTTAATAAACTTGAAGAAAGAATAGATAGCACATTATTGGATGCATCAAAATCAGAAGCTTTGATAAGAATTTTTAAAGAAGACGGAGATGATTTAATAATTACTAAAAATTCTTCTAGTGCAACTGATTACAATGGTTTTTCTATTGCAAAAGTAGATAATTTTGGGAAAATAATTAAAGCGTATCGTGATGATTCTTTATTACCTAATCAAGATGCTTTACAAGATAAAGTGACAGAGGCATTAAAAAATGGTAAAACTAGTGGATTTATAGGTAGTTATAGATTCTTAAAAGTTGAAACAAATGTAGGAAACTTAATATTATTTTTAAATTGTCAACGTGAACTAGATTCTAATGCCTCATTTGTAACAAATAGTATCTTAATTTCTATAGGAGTAATAATATCGGTATTTATTTTACTCGTTTTAGTTTCTAAAAGAGTAATAGCACCAATACAGGAAACGTATATAAAGCAAAAACAATTTATAACGGGAGCCAGTCATGAATTGAAAACACCATTAGCAATTATTAGTTCTAATGCGGATGTATTAGAGATGGAAAATGGAGACTCAAAGTGGCTTCAAAATATTCATAACCAAGTTGACCGATTAACCAGTTTAGTAAATAGTTTGGTAATATTTAGCCGAATGGAAGAAAAAGATACCGTAGAAAGAACACATTTTAATTTAACTGAGGTTTTGAAGTCGAGAATTGAGGATTTTGATGAATTGGCTAATTTTCAAAAAAAATATATTGTAACAGATATAGGACATAATTTGAATTATTATGGTGAAAAAGATTCTATAATACAGCTAATGGATATATTATTGGAAAATGCTATTAAGTACGCACCCGAAGATAGTGATATACGAGTCTGTTTTAATAAACATAGAAAGTATGCTATTTTAAAGGTTTCTAATAAGGCGGATGTAAAAAAAGGTGATTTAAGTAAAGTTTTTAATCGTTTCTATAGATTAGATGAATCTAGAAATAGTGCGATAAAAGGTTATGGTATAGGATTATCTATGGCACAACTTATCGCAGAAAAACACAAAGAAACTATTCGAGCATATGCGCCAGAAGATGGAATCTTCAAGATTGAAGTTCGCTTTACGCTAGATGAACGACATTAAATCAATAGTAATCCTTTAAATCAAATGATTTGAGGGATTATTTTTTTGTTATAAAGTAGAATGTAACTATATGATTAAGTGTTACAGAAAAAATTATAATTTATTTGATAAATATAAAAATATTATAGTTAATCGAAATTAAAAAGAGGTATTTAACATAAAGGAGAGGAAAACTATGTTTGATGTATTTTTTGATTTTCTAATTGGGGTTGTTGAAAATGTGAAAATATCACTGAAAAAATTGAATAGAATTCAGAGGATTATAGCAGTTATTTTTTACTGTGTTGAGGTAATAACCCTTTTAATTATCACTATGTTAACGATTGATGATTATCAAATTACAAGGGAGATATTATATTTATTTGGTTTATTCATTTTTGTAGGGTTATGCCATATATTATTTTATAAAAAATATCTAAATAATAGTAAAGTGAAAGATTAAAAAAGAGGATAATTGATATCTCTAATTAGTAAATTATAAAGATTGTTATTTTGCTATAAAATTTGTAAATTAATTTAATTTTCATTGTAATATGATAACGTTTTATGTTATAATTAGTAAAAAGGGAAATCCTTTGATTTTATAGAAGGAGGGTTTATTATGAAACCATTCAAAAGAACAGTAGAAAAAGTATTGGCGTGGATTGCTAATATTATATTAATAGTAATAACAGGATTTTTAGCGTATGGCTCATTCTTTAAGATTTCAGTTTTAAAAGATAACCAAGAATTTTTAAATCTTTTTAAAGATGAACTTGCTAAAAATCCTAATGGAGTAAATTTATCGGCTGAACAACTTCTTGATTATACGATTCAAGGGCTTAAGATATATTCAGTTTTATTAATCGTATTAGTTGTATTTGCATTATTAGCGACATTCTTAATGAAAAAACGTATTTTATCTGGAGTACTTTTCTTAGTGTTAGCGATTGTAGTGGCTGTTGGAACAGTAGGACTATTAGTTCCTGTATATCTATTTTACTTTATAGTAGCAATCATGCTATTTGTTAGAAAAGAAAGATCTGATCAATATCAAGAAACAGTTAGTTATCTGTAAGGATAAATTAAAATAAAGCAATTCTTACATTAATAATGTTTTTAATATTATTAGGTGAAATTAATACCATAAAAATATTAAAAAATAATGATGAAGAAATAGTTTCAGAAAAAATATAGCTATCTATTTTTGATAAATGTATAGAAATATTATAAAAAAACATATACTTTAGAGTAATTTTAAAATTATGATTTTCTTAGAGTCATGATTTTAAGATTACTCTTTTTTATTATCTTAATGAATATTTAATATATAAAATTTTTTATGTGAAATTTAGTTAATCAAATTTTAATTAATCACGATATTGTGGTATAATTTATAAAGATAAAAAATGAAGGATTTACTATGAAAAAATATAATTATAATGAAAGATTAATAGAAAAATTAAATATTACTTCTTTTATAGAAAAATATAATTTTGATAATGAATTATATAATACAGCAATTTTTTGTGCACTTAGTTCAATTGATAGTCATAAATTAGAAGGTGATAATATTGAATCAAAATCACTTTTACTTGGTGATTATTTTAGTTTTGAGTATTATAGTTTATTGGTAGGTAGTTTAGATAAGTTGGCTAATCTTACAGAAACTATGCAGAGAGGATACTTACAGCTAATAGCTAAAGAAATTAGTGAGAATGAATTTTATCTAAGTGTTATAAAGACTTGGTTTGACTTTTATAATGTTGAATTTCAAGAGTTTGATAGTAAAATGGTAACCTTTGTTTAAGTTAATGGAGAATAAAATGTTAAAACAGTATGATACGTTGGTGCATGAGGTATTAGAAGATATTTTCGAAATTACTAGAAGTAATAATGAACAATTAGATGAGATTGTTAAGAAATATTTTCTAAATGGAGGTAAAAGGGTTAGAGTACTTCTTTTACTTGTGTGTGCTAAATTAGGAGATTTTGAACTAAATAAGAAAGACATCATTAGAATGGCTAGTATAGTTGAAATAATTCATACTGCTAGTTTAATTCATGATGATATTATTGACGATGCTGATACTAGACGTGGTAGTGTTACGATGAATAAAAAATATAGCAATGAGTTTGCTCTTCGAGTAGGGGATTATTTATTTTCTGTAGTTTTAAAAGAAGTTACTAAGTTTGATAATGAGAAAATACATTTATATTTAGCACAAACACTTAAAGAACTATGTATAGGTGAGCTTATTCAAGCGGATGGCTTATACGATATTAAAACTAGAAGACTAGATTATCTAAAAAAAATTAAGAGAAAGACCGCGATATTAATAGCTTTCGCTTGTGTAGCAGGGAGTATAGTCGCGAATGCTTCTGACGAAGATATAAGAAGTGCTTTTTCATATGGTTATTATTTGGGAATGAGTTATCAGATAATTGATGACTATCTTGATTTTGTAGGAGGAGCACAAAATCTTGGCAAAGAAGTAGGACAAGATTTAATGAATGGTAACATTACATTACCAGCCTTATTAGCCAAGGAAGAAAAACCAGAGCTATTTTATAATTTTACAAAAGATACGAGTAGTGGAGAAAAAGAAAAAATAATAAATTGTATAAGAAATAATGAAAAAGTTTTATCAGAAACATTAAATGTAAGTAGAAGATATTTAGAAAAAGCTCAGAAGAGTATCGATAATATTGAATGTACTGTAAAAAATGAATTGACTTTTATTATGAATAGATTAGCAAGGAGAGATAATTAGATGGATATACAACAATTTTTAGAGGAATTGAAAGATATAGATTTTTCTGCTTTAGATAGAGAGCAACAAGAGGAGTTTCGTACAGTACTTTTAGATAATGGATTATTTGATGAATGTTTAGAATTGTCTAGAATTATTTATGAACAAAATAGAGAAGAAGATATGGCAATTGAAGGATATGTACATAATCTCCTATATCTAGATAAGAAAGATGATGCTTTAGTAGTATTATACAATTCGCCAAAAACACCTTCGATTCTATATCAAGAAGGTTTGATATATTTAGAAGATGAACTATATGAAATTGCTGAAGACAAGTTCTTAGCAGCTAGAGCAGTTACGGATTTTGATGAGGCCATTCGTGCAATTGATAAAGAGTTAGTAGGAATCTACTTAACAACAGGAAGAGAAGATAAAGCTAGAGACTTAAGTGAGAGAATTTTTTATGAAGAACCATCTTTAGAAAACTTTCAAACTGCATTCGATAACTTATATGCATTAGGATTATTTGAAGAGGCTATTGACTTCTATAATCAAAATGGGAGAGGGTATGAGGATGCAGAAATTCTGTTTTCATTAGCGTTTGCTTATAATCAAGTTCAGAATTTGGAAAACTCAAAAATACATTTGTTAAAAACTATTTCTATTAATCCTGACTTCACTGAGGCTTACTTGCACTTAGGACATATGTCAAAAGGTGAGGAAGCAAAAAAATATTTAGAAAAATATATTGAGTTACAGGGAATGGCTATTAGTGCTTATCTACACTTAATTTCATTATACAAAGATGACCAACAATACGATAATATTCGTACTCTAATGCAAGAAGTATTAACAGTACAGGGTATCTCAGAAGAAACATTGTTTATCGCTATAAATGCACTTAAATCACTATATGAATACGAAAAAATCTACGATTTATATAATGGAAACTCATTAATAAAAGATGATCCAATTCTTTTGGGTGTGGCTTTAAATGCTCTGTCAGAAGAGGAAGATTATATTGATTTTGTTGAAGAAGAAGTCGTTACATATTTTGATATTTTACATGATGATCCAACGTATATGGAAACTCTAAGAAATGTTTATGATTTAACTGGAAGTCCAAGAGTACTTGAAATAATAAATCATTTTGAACACCACCATGGTCCACACGGTCATCATTAATAATGGACAATATACAAAGAATAGGAGGTGATAGTTATGGATTATAGTTTTAAAGATATCTATTCAAAAGCGAAGTCGGTAGTTGAGACAGATAGTTATGTAATTTATCAAACACTAAAATCAAAATTATATTTTAGTGGAAATTATCTATTAATGAAAAAAGAACCTATTACTGTAGATGAACTAGAATATTATATTTCCTCTTGTAGAAACTTTTTTAGAGATAAGGGAGTAAATTTTATTCATTTAGCAGCAATGGAAAATGTTACATTATCTAGAAAACTAAAGAGATATTTAAAAAAGGAAAGTTTTAGTGAAATAAATTTGAATTTATACTATTTGAATATTAGAAATTTTGTAGAACAAGAGGTAACGGACTATAATGTTGAATATCTACAAAAAGTAGATTTAAATAGATATTTGAAATTTCAATACAAAATAGATATTGAAGCTAGTAATGAAGAATGGGCTGAACATAATCAGACTTTGCTTTATGAAAATATAAGATCAGAAAGTATCAAACAGCTTGTAGCCAAAGACGGAGAAAAGATAATCGGCTCTGCTAATATTATTGTAAAAAATAATTTCTTTGAGATAGATAATCTATACATAGCACCCGAATATAGAAATCGTGGAATTGCTAAACATGTTATTAGTTTTGCGATAAATAGTGAGCGAAAAGAAAATGTTATTTTGGTAGTTGATGCTAATGATACTCCAAAATATATGTATGAAAATATGGGTTTTTCAAAAATATCTGAGCAAGATTTTTATTTGAAAACCAATATGTAAAGTTTATAGAAGAGTAATTCAAAACAATAGTGAATTACTCTTTTAATGATTTAAAAAACTTTCAACGATGTTATTATAAAAGTGAGTACTTTTTAATGAATATAAGTCTTATTTTAAGAATATTTTGGAGATATTATTGTTAAAACAGTTGATATGTAGTAAACTAGTATAAGAAAACTACAGATAAAGGATGTGAGTAAAGTAGTGAAAAGAACTTGGAAAAAATTTTTAAAGTTTATAATTGAATCAACAGCAGTGATTTTAATTATTTATGGAGTATTTTCAGCAGGTGGGCATATAAAAGCTAAGAAAGATGCTATTAAACAGCAGGAACTTGCCCAACAAGAAGCTCAACAGGAAGAAAACAAACAAGAAGAACCAGTGATTGAGAATAAAAAACTCAGTGAGATAGAATTAAATGAATCGATGGAAAATTTAATAGAGAAATATAAGGGGAATAATGAAATAGGTATTGTTTATAAAAATTTTTCTACAGGATACAGATATGCTCAAGGAGATAAACATTATTTCACAGCAGCTAGTACGATTAAAGTGGTGTATGCTATGAGGATATATGATCGTATCAGAAATGATGAAATATCCAAAGATTTGGATATTTCATATAATGAGAAGTACTTTGAAGAGGGAAATGGTCAAATAACTAATAATAAAAAGAAAGATAGCTATAAATTAGAATATGTAATACAAAATATGATTCAATATTCTGACAATACTGCTACAAATATGTTAATAGGTAATAGTGCAACAGCAACTGATCTAGTAGTTAAATATCTTACTGGGCTTGGAGCAAAATTACCACAAGAAGAAGCTCAAAATAATAGAATTACCCCAGAAATGATGGAGTTAGTTTGGACTAAATTGTATAAAGAACGTGATAAATATCCAGAATTAATGAAATATCTTGAAGATTCAGAAGATGGAGAATGGATTAAAGATGGTATCCCGGATAAGAAAATAGCAAGTAAGTATGGGGCTATCGAAACAAACTATCACGATACGGCTATAGTATTTGGAGATAAAGATTATATGTTATTAATATATACTAATAATCTAAGTAAATCAGGAGAAAGTGTAAAAAATATTGCTAGAAAAATTGATGAAATTACAAATAATAATATGTAGAAAAAAGATCTAATGTGAATTTTTTATCGTGAGTATAATAGTATAGTGATTGAATTATTACTATACTATTATTTTTATATTTATCTTTTGATATTAAAAATTGAAAAAATTAAAATTAACATGTTTTAATGTATCATTTACCCTTATTTCTTTATTATTTTCAATTTTCATGCTATAATTAACAGGTTATATAAATAAAACAGTATATAAATTTGGATTAATTAAGGAGAAACAAATGACAACATTTGAAGAATTAGGGGTTAGTCAAGAAACTGTTCAATCACTAACCAATATGAACTTTATATCTCCAACTGGTATTCAAACAGAAACAATTCCGTATGTGTTATCAGGAATTGATATTTTAGCACAAGCACAAACAGGATCAGGAAAAACAGGTGCTTTTGGAATACCGTTAGTGGATACAGTAAGGCGTAATGATCAATTACAATCATTAATTCTTGCGCCAACAAGAGAATTAGCTCAACAAGTAGGAGAACAACTCCGACTTATGTCAAGAGCAAAAGGACTGAAAGTTAGTATTGTTTTTGGTGGGACAAGCATAGAAAGACAAATTCAAGACTTAAAGAAACGTCCACAAATAATTGTAGGTACACCTGGTCGTGTAATTGACCACATAAATAGAAGAACAATAAAATTAGAATCATTGACACATTTAGTATTAGATGAAGCGGATGAAATGCTAAATATGGGATTCATTGAAGATGTTAGATTTATACTTTCAAAAATAACTTCAAGGCACCAAACATTATTATTTTCTGCAACAATGCCGAAAACAATAATGGAACTTTCTAAAGAATTTATGAAAGATTATAAACTTATTAAAACAATAAGTGATGAAGATCTTAAGCCAGATATAACAGAGTATGCTACTATTGCTAGAGAAAATGAAAAATTAGAAACTTTAATTGGATTTTTAGATGTTCAAAATCCAAATTTAGCTATTGTATTTGGAAGAACTAAACGTCGTGTTGATGAATTAGCAAGTGCTCTAATTGCTAAAGGATACTTGGCTGAAGGGCTACACGGGGATATCACTCAATCAAAACGATTAGAAATTTTACGTAAATTCAAAAATAATTCATTACAAATTCTTGTTGCAACTGATGTTGCAGCGCGAGGTATTGATATTAGTGATGTTACACATGTTTATAACTTTGATATTCCACAAGATGTAGAAAGTTATACGCATAGAATCGGAAGAACAGGAAGAGCAGGAAAATCAGGAGTAGCAATAACATTTTTAAACCCAGTAGAAATGCCGTATCTAAAAGATATCGAAATTTCTCGTGGTGAGAGAATGAAAATGTTGCGTCCTTATTCACAAGAAGAAGTGAAAAAAGCACGTCACAATAGATTGTTTGATGAAGTTATTTCAGAAATGGATAAAAATCATGTAGAGTTTAATAGTCTAGCTAATAAACTTTTGGCTGAAACAAATGCTGAGAAAATTATCACTATATTATTAAGTAAACTAATAAATGATAAAAAAGAAGTTGATGTGGAATTATCATTTGAAAAACCACTTCCTCGTAGACAAGATAAAGGTAAACGTTCGAATAGAGGAAATGATAGACGCCGTCGTTCTGATAATAGAGATAAAAAAAATCGAAATGAGCGCCGAGGCACTGATAAGAAATTCTTCGATAAAAAGGGTCGTAGAATGCAAAATAAATAGATATATAAGATGTTAGCATTCTTTGCTAATGTCTTTTTTTAGGGGAATATCTACGTACTTTTGTTTAATTTTTACTAGAGTAATTTAATTGTTTAATGTATAATAATTAATGTATACTTTATATAATTAAGAAGAAATTAACACAAAAGTACTAAATTTTAATTGAAGAAAATATATTAAGGAAGGAATAAAGTAATGAAGAAATTAGGTATTCTTCTTGGAGTACTTTGCATATTTGTATGTATGGTTCTATTATTTTTCGGAGGTACAGCATCTCAAAAATGGAAAGAATATAATTTTCAATCAGATGTGAAAAAGATTGTTGAAGATGGAGATAAAACTGAGCTAGCTAAAGGTAGAAGTATTAAGGCTGGTTGGTTAGGAGATAAATATGTTAAAGTTTATTATCCGAATACAAACACTGAACAAGCTAATGAAATAAAAGAACGTTTAAATGAAGCTACCAAAGGATTAGTAGAAGGAAATTTGAACTTTGCTAAGGATATTAAAGAAGTAGTATTTTACGGAGTAGAAGAAAAAGAATCGAATTTTGCGAATGTAAATGAAGTAAATGTAAAGAAAGTCTCTCATAAAGTAGAATCAAAAAAAGTTGAATCTGCTAACGAGTCAATAGTTTCAAGTATTTATTTAGATAAAGATAATAAAAAATTTACATTATCTAGTTTATTTAGCTCATCAAATGCTGCTAAACAGAAATTTTTATCTAAAATAAAACAACAGCTAGTTGTAAAAGGATTGTCAGAAGAAGATATTAATGCTATCATTATTAAACTTCGTGATCAAGATGTGGCTACATGGAAATTCACATATGACGAAGCTAAATTTAAAATAGAGGTTGATGAGAATAAATTAGGGCTTAAGTCAGTAGATATCCCAGTAAATGATTTATATAAATATATTGATGGAACATATCTTAAAGGTGCGGATTTAGAAAAATATAATGAGTATATTAAGAAGAGAAGCAGAAAAGCAGTAGCTTTAACATTTGATGATGGTCCAAATCCTAATACTACACCTGTTGCTTTAGAATTATTGAAAAAATATAATGCAAAAGCTACATTCTTTATGGTGGGACGTTCAGTTGCTGGAAATGAAGATATTATTAAGCGAGTTGTAGCTGAAGGGCATCAAATTGGAAACCACTCATGGAGTCATCCACTATTAACAAAAGTTACTTTAGAACAAGCTAAAAGCCAGATAAATGATACTACTGAGGCATTGAAAAAGGCAAGTGGACAAGATATTCATATAATGAGACCGCCGTATGGTGGAATTAATTCTGCTATTCAAGCAGCAGTTGATCAATCATTTATATTATGGGATATAGATACACTTGATTGGAAGAATCGTAATACTGCTTCAATAATGAAGGAAGTTCAAAAAACTCAATCAGGATCAATAATATTAATGCATGATATTCACCAAACATCCATTGACGCTTTACCATCTGTATTGCAATACTTGACTGAACAAGGTTTTGAGTTGGTAACAATAGATGAGCTAATGGGAGATCAATTGGAATTGCATCAAAAATATACAAATAGAGAATAAAAGTAATATAAAAAAAGAGATATCTCGATAAAACTGATTTTATCGAGGTACCTTTTTTTATCTTAGAGTAGATGAAATTAAGATATTTTAAAACTAGAATGTTTATTTTTAAGTTGTTATGATGTAGAATAGAATTAAGAGAAGAAATTTAGTGAATTTTACGAGGTTTATTTATGAGAGTTGAATTAGTTTCTGTTGGAACAGAGTTATTATTGGGTGATATTGTAAATACTAATACAGCGTATTTATCAAAAGAATTAGCAGCACTAGGATTGGGTGTTTTTAGACAAACAACGGTCGGAGATAATCGAGAGAGATTGCTAAAAACTTTAGAGAGTGCATTTAATGAAAATGACACAGTTATAATAACTGGCGGGTTAGGACCAACTGATGATGATATTACTAAAGAATGTGTAGCTGAATATTTTAGTCGTGATTTCTATTTTCATGAATATTCATGGGTGAAAATACTTGAAAGATTAACAAGATCAGGTAGAAATGTTATAACAGATAATAACAAAAAACAAGCTATGATTCCTGAGGATGCTATAGTATTAGAGAATTTTTGTGGTACCGCACCAGGTATAATTATTGAAGAAAATAATAAACGAATCATATTAATGCCAGGACCACCAAGAGAAATGCGTGATATGTTTGAAAAAAGTGTTAAACCTTATTTAGAGAAATATAGTAAGAAAAAATTTATTTCTAAATATGTTAGGTTTTATGGTATTGGTGAATCATTGCTAGAGACGAAAATTAAAGATATAATGGATAGACAGACTAATCCAACATTAGCGTTATATGCAAAAACTGGAGAGGTGCTACTACGAATTACAGCAAGTTCAGAAAATAAAACTGAATGTGAAGAGCTGATAAATTGCCAACTAGGAGAAATAGAAAGTAGAGAAGGTGTTGGTGAGTATATTTATCTGGTTGGAGATGAAGATATCTCAAGCTCTCAAACAGAGTTGAATAGTGCAGTTGCTAATCTCCTTATTGAAAATAATTATACAATTTCCATTGCAGAGTCTTTAACCGGAGGGCAAATCTCCTCTATGTTAGTGGAAAAAAGTGGAATTTCAGATTCATTATTAGAGGGGATAGTCTGTTATTCAAATAAATCTAAGATTACTACACTAGGAGTGAAAGAAGAAACTTTAGAGAAGTTTGGAGCTGTAAGTGAAGAGGTTGCTTGTGAGATGGTAAAAGGAGTAGCAAAACGCCTGAATAGTGATTTTGCAGTAGCGACTACAGGAATTGCAGGACCAAATAGTGATGAAAGTGGAAAACCTGTTGGACTAGTTTATATAGCTATTTATGCCCAAGGGGAAGTTACTGTAAAAGAATGTTTATTTGTTGGTGACAGGGATTTAATCCGCTTTAGAGCAAGTGTAGAAGCACTTAATGAAGTGCGAAAAAATATTTTGAAAAAACTATAGTTTTTGCTTGAAAAAAGTTAAACTATTATGTATAATTATGATAATAAAAAAAGATATTTAAGGAGATTAATTATGTATACAATGAATTTATCTAGTTTGGAGTCGCCAGATTCCAGGTACGGGCAAGATGATGAATATTCCCAGGACTTCAATACTGAAATAGACTATGAAGATGAAATTTTATCAGATTATGCTGATGAAAGTTATAATGAAGTAGAGTTTTCTGTTCCAGAAGAGGAATTCTTAGACTACTCTAATGAAATGTTCCTATATAAGGAGTATTCGTACGATTTTGCGGATGATTACGAATATGATGAAGTTAGTATATCTAATGATCAAATAATGTTAGAAAATATAAGTGAAGCTTAAAAATAACATTAATAAAAAAACTAGACCTATAAGTGAATCGCTTATAGGTCAATTTTGTGATATTTAAACAATAATTTTAATATTAAACATTAAATAATATTATCTTGATGAAGCATTACATTATTTAATTTCATTTTAATGATATTATGTATAATTGTTTTTACTGAATATGTTATAATAGAAACTAGAAAGAAAGGAGGAGAAATGTTGAAATATTGTAAAATTGTAAGTTTTGGACTATTGTGTTTTGGTTTAACTATAACTACTAGTTCTGAAATAAAAGCAGACTATTTTATTGATTATAATACGACTGTAATGGATACGGTACTAAAGGATAATGTATTTAATTTTGATTTATTCTCTAAAACCAGAAGTTATTCTCTTCCTACTATAAAGAATAGTGTAATTCAAAGTGGTATGGATGAATTGGAGTATAGTGCTGAATTATTAAGTTATAAAAAGAATTCTCAAAATTATTTAATTTTCTATTCACTTGATAGTAAAAATATTCCGAATGAAATGTTTAGAATACAATTGAAAAAAAGTGGAACTGGTAAGATAGTAGATAAAAGTTTACTAAAACTTTTTGTTCCGAATAGCAGAATAATAATGAATGTTACTAGCTATGATATTGATAATAAAGGAAATATAGAAAATCTTGAATATTCTAAATCAAGTCAAGTATATTTTACTAAAAAGAATATTAATTTAGTTGTAACAGAAGGGTCAAAAGAAGTAGTAAATAGAACTATAGAATTAAAAAATATGCCTAAGGATGATAAGGTTTCGATTTTACCATATGAATTAGAACAGTATTATCGTCCTGATAAGTATTATAGTTATACAAAAGCCAAGATACTAGTGGATGGTAAAGAAATCAATACAGAAAATATGGAACTTCCATACTTATCTAAAAAAATAGAAGTAAAATTAGCTCAGGATAAAGATTATTGGAATAATGTTAAGTTAGAATATCCTTCAGAATTCAAAAAGAATGATAAAGAGTTTCTAATTAAACAAGGAGTAACATTTGCTAATTTTATTAAAGAAAATAATATTAAGGAAATTTCTGGTAATGATTCGAGTTATGAATTTTCTGGTTATTATCTAGACGATAAGGAACTCACAAATACTCAGGTATTGGGAAATAATATTAAAATAAAAGCAAAATATAATACGAAAATAATATTATATAATGGGATTACTAAAAAAGAGGTAATCTTACTAACCGATCAGAAACTGAGTGAATTAGACACAAAATTCTTTGAAAAAGAAAAATATCATGTTGATAGTTATACTATTTTAGACGCTAAAAATAAATCCAAAATAAAAGAAATTAAGGATTTATCAGAAGTTAGTATCGACAATAGTATTATAGTTAAAGCAAATTATAAAGAAAATACTAATACTATTAAAATTCGTCAAGATGATTACAATAAACGTTTTGGTAAGGTTGATGATAGTATAAAGGACAAGGACATAGAGTGGCCTGAAACTAAAAAAATGGGGGAGTTGCTAGCAGAACTTCGCAAGAAAATTAAACCTAGTTCAGGATATGAGGTTCTATTCAGATCTAATAAGAAAGTAATTAGTGATGATGACTACATTACAGCTGAAACAGTGTTAGAAATCTACTTTAAAAAAGTAGATAGTGAATGGGTAACTGTTAAGTTTGTCGGAAGAGGAATAGATAAATTTTTATCTGATGGTCAAGATGTATTAGTAGGCTCAAGAATAGATAGTATGATAAACTTACCAACAGCAACAGGAGTAACAGAGCAGGAATTCTTAGGTTGGCAGGCAAATAGTGATTACTTAATAGCTGGAGAAAATTCAGAAAATATTAGAGTATCAAAAAATAAACTATTACAAACTAATGAATTAGGAGCTGTAGTAACAGAAAAAGATAAGAATATTGAGTTTACTGCTGTATATAGGAAGTTATTTAGTGTAGAATTTGAAAAAACTTTTTCTGGAAGTATTAATCTTTCAAAAGGAACATCTAATATTTTAAGAGTTGATGAATTTAATAATATTGGTGATGCAACAAAAAATAATAAAATAATAGTAGCACCTAAATCAGGTTACTCATTATCATATTTTATTGCCAACAAAACGGTAAAAGTAAATATGGATAAAGGAACAAAAGAGATTTTTGCAGGTCAAAAAATAGCGGAAAACGATTTTTATAATATCGTTCCTACATCAGATTTAAAAATCACTCCGGTGTTTAAATTAAGTGTAATTCCGTCAACACTAGAAGAAATGATAGAAAATAATAAGATAAAAACTGTTGATGATGCATTAGATCTAAAATTTGAATCAACTGAAAATATTAAAAAAATATTGGGACCACTTTATTATTTAAGGTAGAACTAAAAAAGGCTTAGCAAAATGCTGAGCCTTTTTATAGTTTTATTATATTTTCTCTAAAAATTGTTCTACTTCTTTTTGTGTTTTAGCTAATCTTGATACGAAACGACTAGCTTCAACATTATTTTTGTAACCTACAAAAGATGGAATACCAAAAATATCAAGAGCTTGTGCTATTTCTGGAAAATCATCACGATTAACGTAGACAAATTTTATCTCTGGAAATTTGTTCATTGTATCTTCTAAATAACGGTCTAACATGATGCAATCAGGGCACCATGTTGCAGAAAATACAAAAACAATTTTTTCGTTTTCCTCTTTTAATGTTTTAAATTGTTCTATAGAGTCTAATTTTTCTATATAGTCAAACATATAATCACCTCATTTATGGGAAAATTATATCATAAAAAGAAGTATTTATCATTAACGATGCTTGAAAGGTTTAAATGGAAATCATTGGAAATAATTGAAAATTATTGATAATTATGTAATTTTCAATTTTTGATTACAAATGTAAGCATATCTATTGAATTAAATTGTTAAATGTTGCATAATATGAAATATAGAGATTAAGTTTAACTTAAGAAAAGTTAAGGAAATACTAATCTTTAGTTGATAAAAGCTATACTATATTATAGAGGTGAAAACATGGCAAAACATTATGATTATATTGCAATTGGTGGAGGAAGCGGAGGAATAGCTTCAATTAACCGAGCTGCAATGTACGGTGTAAAAGGATTGTTAATCGAAGGTAATGAATTAGGAGGAACATGTGTAAACGTTGGATGTGTTCCTAAAAAAGTTATGTGGCATGCGTCCCAAATATCTGAAAGTTTAAAACTATATGCAAATGATTATGGATTTAATTTTGGAGATGTAGAATTTGATTTTTCAAAATTAGTAGGTAATCGTTCTGCATATATTGATAGAATTCATGGTTCTTATGAACGTGGATTAAACAATAATAAAGTAGATTTAGTAAGAGGATATGCTAAATTTGTAAATAAAAATACAGTTGAAGTTAATGGTGAACAATATACAGCTGATCATATTTTAATAGCAACTGGTGGACAACCAACTATCCCTAATGTTGAAGGAGCTGAGTTTGGTGTTACTTCTAATGAAGTATTTGCACTTAAACAATTACCAAAACGTATCGCTGTAGTTGGTGCGGGATATATCGCTGTTGAACTTGCTGGTGTATTCAACGGATTAGGTGTTGATACTCACTTATTTGTACGTCGTGATCGTCCGCTAAGAACTTTTGACAAAGATATAGTAGACACTTTAGTAAAAGTAATTAATGAAGAAGGTCCAACTCTTCATACAAATGCTATTCCTAAAAAAGTTGTGAAAAATGCTGATGATAGTGTTACTTTAGTACTTGAAGATGGACGTGAAACTACAGTTGATTTATTAATCTGGGCAATCGGTAGAAAACCATTATCTGAAAATCTTAACTTAGAAGCTGCAGGTGTAGAAGTAGATGAACGTGGATTTATTCCAACAGACAAATACCAAAACACTAATGTAGAAGGAATTTATGCAGTAGGTGATGTAACAGGTCGTCTTGCTCTGACTCCGGTTGCTGTTGCGGCAGGACGTAGATTATCGGAAAGATTATTTAATAATAAACCTGAAGAGCACTTAGATTACACTAATGTTGCTACAGTAGTATTCTCACACCCAGCTATTGGTTCTATTGGATACACAGAAGAACAGGCTATTAAAGAGTTCGGTGAAGGAAATATCAAAGTATATAAATCTTCATTCACTCCGATGTACTCAGCAATTACTAGCCACAGACAACCATGCTTTATGAAACTAGTAACTCTTGGTGAAGACGAGAAAGTTATTGGATTACATGGAATCGGTTATGGTGTTGATGAAATGATTCAAGGATTTGCTGTAGCTATTAAAATGGGAGCAACAAAACGTGATTTTGATAACACAGTAGCAATTCACCCAACAGGTTCTGAAGAATTCGTAACAATGAGATAATAATATAAAAATAAAAGCAGGAGAATCTTAAAAGATTTGATTTCTTGGAAATCAATCTTTTGGGATTGCCTGCTTATTTTATTTGACATTAATGTTTAATAAGAGTATTCTGAACGTAGGAGGGGATTATTACTATGAAAAAAATATTAAAAACAGTAATTATTGGAATATTCATAGTATCTATAGCTACAGGTTGCGTAAGGTTTAGTAGAGAGGATGCAGAAACAAAAGTTACAAAAGAATTTTCCAATAAAGTATTTAAAGAATGGATTGGAGAAAAAGGGATAGATAGTATAAAAATTAATACGGTGAAAAAT
The DNA here is from genome assembly GCF_053758945.1 of Gemella parahaemolysans. Taxonomy (NCBI): domain Bacteria; kingdom Bacillati; phylum Bacillota; class Bacilli; order Caryophanales; family Gemellaceae; genus Gemella; species Gemella parahaemolysans. Next base: position 65,164 of record NZ_JBSMTP010000004.1, on the reverse strand, counting down.
AATGTTAAAATCTATTATCACGATAACGAAACAATTTTAATACAAGGAAGGTACAAAGGAAATTATAAGTATTTTATAGATAATAATTTATTAAATATTACTGCTTTCGCAGAGGAATTAGGTGATAATAGCCTTAACGTATATCTTCCTAATAAAGTATATAAAAATATAAGTTTGGAAAACAGAGATGCAACTTCTAAAATATTTGTAAATGTAGAAAATTTAATCATTAGTAGTAATGATGAGGTTGTAGTTGATGAAGCTGAGATAGGTAATCTTAAAATCACTACTGATAATAAAAAGGTACAAATTACTAAGGATACTATTAAAAATGCATTAATTGAAACTAAAAATAATACAAAAATAATAGTAGATCAAACTAAAGTGAATTCTATGAATTTGGTAACAGATACAGGTGATATATTTGCTAAGATAATAGGGAATAAAGAAGATTATCAAATTAATTACAGCAAGAATACGACAAATTCTAAGGAAAAACAAATAACAGCAATTTCAAATAAAGGAAAAGTTGAAATTAGTTTTATGTAGCCCTAGTAAAATATTAAAAAAAAAGAGATGGATTTTAATATGTCCATCTCTTATTTCTAAAATTTCCCGTTTTTTATGAAATTTTCTAGTTTTCTTCTATCTTTATCGCTCATTCGAATATGTCTATTTTTTAATTCTCTTGAATTATGTTTTCTTGTTATTTTAGAAACGCTTTGTTTCCTATCTTTTAACTCTTTGATAAACATATGGCAGTCTCTTAGGATAGCGCCATAGCCAAGAGTAGTATCGCGTTCATCGTTATCATCACTTACAACTATAATATCTATGAAATGATCGATTCTTAGTTCACGAGTTTTTCTTTCTATCCATTGATCAGCGCGTTCCCCAGTTTTAGTATAAACAATACTGATAGGTGGCTCTTCTTTTATATATTCTTTTGCACGAGTTAGATAGGCATCAAATACACAGTAGACGATGTAATTATTTCCTCCTGCATATTCACGTAACATATCAATTAGAATATCACGTTCAGTAGGGAAGGTAGAGCTTTTTATTAAGTTATATTCTTTCATACGAAAAAGTAGATTATAACCATCAATAAATAAATATTGTTTTTTCATAAAAAAGCCTCCTTTGTAAATTTAATCGATTACTTTCTTCATATCAACATGCTCAATCCTAGCATCTAAATATATTCTATCATTAACTCGGTTATAACCTAATGATTTATAGAATTTTTCTGCTTGTATTTGAGCGCTTAATTCGATAATTACTTCTCTTTTCAAAATGTCTTTTGCGATAGTTTCACAGCCAATAATAAGCTCACGTCCAATACCTTTTCCACGATAATCTTTATCTATAGCAACACGTCCGATGTGAATAATGTCTTTATCCATATCGATAAGTCGAGCGACACCAATAAGCTTATCGTCATAAAAATATCCAATATGAACAGTATTTTCGCTATGATCTTTTTCATCTAATTCTAGTTCCATTGGAACTTTTTGTTCTCTAACGAATACTTCAATACGAAGAGCAAAACCAAGGTTAAGCTCTTCTTTAGATTCTAATAGTTTAATCATTAGATTTTATTCTTTCATACATAATGATTCCAGCTGCTACAGAGGCATTTAAGCTCTGAATTTTTCCTAGCATTGGTAGGTGATATAAGAAGTCACATTCGTTAGTAACAACTTTACTCATACCTTCACCTTCGTTACCAATTACAATAGCTAAAGGTACATCTTTTGCAATTTTTGTATAATCTTCAGAACGTTCTGCTAATGTTGTTCCAGCAATCCAGAATCCTTTTTCTTTTAGTTTTTTAATAGCATCAGTTAAATTTGAAACGCGAATAACAGGCATATGTTCAATTGCCCCGGCAGATGCTTTAACTGCAGTTTGACTAACTACAGCAGCACGACGTTTAGGGATTATTATTGCTTTAACACCACTTGCTTCAGCAGTTCTAATTATCGCTCCAAGGTTATGTGGATCTTCAATATGATCTAAAATTAGTAGAGTAGTATCCTTATTAATCTCTAGATTATTTACTACTTCGTCAAGTTCATAGTAAGAATACGGTGCTACATAGGCGATAACACCTTGGTGACGTTCAGTAGTTGAGTTATCTAATTTACGTTTTGGAACTTCTTGACAAATGATTTTTTTCTCATTTGCGATGGCGAAAATAGATTTTAATCTTCCTTTTTCAATACCTTCTTGGAATAAAATTTTATTAATTTCGCGTCCTGATTTAATCGCTTCAAGTATCGCGTTACGTCCAGCAATTACTTCTTTATCTAAATCAACCTCAGGAGTTTGAACTTGTGATTTTTGATCTTTGTTTTTAAGTCTTAGTTCTTTATAGTGTTTATTGTTTTTCTTCATATAATTTAATTATGTAGTTAAACATTTCCTCCAATCTTTCAAAGTTTTTTTCTAAATATAAATAACCGAATACAGCCTCTAAACCTGTAGCAAGTTTATACTCCATAATACTTGCATTCTTTGCTTTAGAGTTATTTTTTTGATTTTTTGCACGGTTATAAATTTTTTCTTCTTGTTCTGTTAATATACTATTATTTAATATGTTTTCCATAAAACTCGCTTGAGCTCTCGCTGATACGATAGTAGATACTGTTTTGTGAAGATCATTTATTTTTCCTAAGTGATTTTTCATAACGTATTCTCTACTCATAATATCATAGATGCTGTCTCCAATGTAGGCAAGGGTTAAAGCTTGCATTTGATTAGGATTAGCGAAGTTTTTTTCGGTAAATTTAAAAGTTATATTTTTTTCCATCGTACACCCTGTTTAGTATCTTCTAAGATAATTCCTTGTTCTTTTAAATCATCTCTAATTTTATCAGCTAAGGCGAAGTCACGGTTTTTACGAGCTTCCTCACGTTCAGCTATTAAACTTTCGATGTGTTCACTATCAAGTGTATTATCTTCTTTTACGTTTATTCCAAGAATAGAACTATAAGTTTCAAATGCAGCGTTAATTAGCTCTAAAGTTTCTTTGTTGACAGCTTCTTTTGCTGTGTATGAATTAGATATTCTCACGATTTCATACCAAGAAGAAAGTGCATTTGCTGTATTGAAATCATCTTGCATATATTCTTCAAATTTGTTTAATTCTTCTGTAACTAATGCTACAACTTCTGTATCAAGTTTTTCTTCAGTCATATTATTATTTAATCTGAATTGTAGGTTTTGATAAGAAGTTTTAATTTTTTCATAGTTTGTTTTCGCAAGTTCAATGTTTTCTAATGTGTAGTTAATTGGAGTTCTGTAGTGAACTGTTAACATGAATAAGCGAAGTACCATTGGGTCTATTTCTGTAATAATATCTTTTACAAGGCGGAAGTTACCTAAGCTTTTACTCATTTTAACATTATCGATATTAATAAATGCATTATGCATCCAATAGTTGCTGAATGGTGCATGGTTGTGACATTCAGACTGTGCAATTTCATTCTCGTGGTGAGGGAATGTTAAGTCTTGTCCACCAGCGTGGATGTCGATTGTATCACCTAGAGTTTCTTTTGCCATTACAGAACATTCAATATGCCAACCTGGACGGCCTTCACCAAATGGGCTATCCCATTTTACTTCACCTGGTTTAGCTTTTTTCCACAATGCGAAATCTAGAGGATCTTCTTTATGTTCCCCAACTTCAATACGAGCACCGCTAATTAGGTCATCGATAGATTGTTTACTTAATTTTCCGTAATCTTCTTTTTTACGTGTTCTGAAATAAACATCGCCGTTTGCTTCATATGCATAACCTTCCTCAACAAGTTTTGCGATGAAGTTAATTATTTCTTGCATGTATTCAGTAACACGAGGATTTTTCGTCGCTCTCTTACATCCAAGTGTATCATAATCTTTAAAGAAGGCATTAATGTACTTGTCAGTTAATTCACTTGTAGAAATTCCTTCTTCATTACTAGCTTTAATAATTTTATCATCAACGTCTGTAAAGTTAGAGATAAAATCTACTTCGTAACCACTATGTTCTAAATATTTGCGAACAACGTCAAAAACGATAATAGGACGCGCATTACCAATGTGAATATAATTATAAACAGTAGGTCCACAAACATACATTCTCACTTTATTTTCTTCAATTGTTTTTAAAATTTCTTTTTGTTTTGTTAATGTATTATAGAGTTTAATCATATATAGCTCCTTTTAAAAGGGAATCCGTAAATAGAAAATTATTACTGCATAAATTATCTAAAAAACAACTCCCAAAATTCTTCAATATCATAATAACTAAAAAAGTCTATTACCTAAATTTTAACACAAAATGCCTATAAAATGAATTATTTCTTAATGTTTTGTGAAAGATAATCAATTTTTAATTGTTTTAAATATTGATTTGTATTAAAATATATACAGGATAAAAATAAAGGATAAGGATATCATGAAATTATCAGATACGATTTATACGACTGATCAACATAAACAGTCGAAAAATGTTTTTTTAATAGTACTTGGAACAATTTTATTTTCAATATATGCTGGATTATTAATACCGGTAAATAATATTGGAGCAGGTGGAGCCTTAGGGTTAAGCCTAGTAATAAATAAACTAACAGGAATAAAAATTGGTACTGCACAGTTTGTTCTAAATGTACCGTTATTTTATTTAGGATTTAGATATATTGGCCGTAAGTTCGTAATTCTGACAGGAATTGTGATAAGTGTATCATCGTTTTTGATAAATAATCTGCCAAAAATTATACCACCAGTAAATCTAGGAGATTCTCTAGTTGCTGCTATTTTTTGTGGAATTATTTCGGGATTAGCGATGTGTTGCCTTCTAGTAGCAGGAGCTTCAACTGGAGGGACAGACATTACAGGGAAATTCATCTCATCACAGTTTAACTATAGTTTACCAACTGTATTTCTAATTCAAGACATTACAATATATACGATTGTCTGGATATTTTTTGATATAAAATATGTAATGTATGCTCTTGTTATGAGTTTTGTACGTAATCAGACGATGAAAGGTGTTCAGAAATTCTTCTCAGCTTATATTCAATGTACAATTATTTGTAGTAATCCTGAAAGAATGGTTGAAGTTATAAATAATACTTTACATAGAGGATCAACAATTATGGACGTAGAAGGTGGGTATTCACACGAGAAGAAACGAATGATAATTTTGGTCATTCAACAAAATGAAATGCATCTACTGCGTAAATTGGTAGCAAAAAATTGTCCAGAAGCATTCATAACAGTAAGTGCAGTTAATACTATAGTGGGTAACTTTAAAGAACATTCTTATAGACTATAGATTTTATACAAGATTCGGGGCTGACCAAAATGACCTAACTTTTAACAAAGTGTATATGAGAACTCATAGACGCAGTGGTTTATTGATATCTAAAATCGCTTTAGAAAAGCTTTTTATATATCTAATAAACTGTGCGGGGGTGACTCGACAAAATCGATTTCTTCGAAATCACGATTTTTGAGTCACTCCCGATTTTTTTATTTAAATTTAAGTGTTATTTTATTGGGGATATAGAATGCTGAGAAAGGGAAAAAAGTTGCTAATTGACCATTTTTGATATATAATATCTAGTGAAAACGAAAATTAGGAGGTAAGAAAATGAATTTAATTCCTACAGTAATAGAGCAAACTTCTCAAGGGGAAAGAGCATATGATATTTATTCAAGACTATTAAAAGATAGAATTATCATTCTTGGTTCTGATGTAAATGATCAAGTAGCAAACTCAATAACAAGTCAGCTTTTATTTTTAGAAGCACAAGATAGTGAAAAAGATATATATTTCTATATTAATTCACCAGGTGGAAGTGTAACAGCTGGTTTTGCAATTTATGATACAATGCAACACATTAAATGTGACGTTGTTACTATTTGTATGGGTATGGCGGCTAGTATGGGTGCATTCTTACTTGCAGCTGGAACTATTGGTAAGCGATACGCTCTTCCAAATGCAGAAGTTATGATTCACCAACCATTAGGTGGTGCACAAGGTCAAGCAACAGAAATAGAAATTGCAGCTAGACACATTTTAAGAACAAGAGAAAAATTAAACAAAATCTTAGCAGATAGAACAGGTCAAACTATTAAGACTATTGAACGTGATACAGAACGTGATAATTATCTAACAGCAGAAGAGGCATGTGAGTATGGACTAGTAGACAAAGTAATGTATCCTGAAAACAATAAACCTCAGAAAAAAGAAAGACCAAAAAAAGCTACAAAAAAAGCAGCTAAAAAATCAGAATAGATACAAAAAAAGGAATTGAGTTTTGGGCTCAATTCCTTTTTAATATTATATTTTCCAAACTTTTCCAATAGCATTTCTGATTTCATAATTATCCATAAAGTACTCTACATTTCCATTGAAATGACGTTTGAATTGAAGAACGCTATAATCAGTAGCGTTTTCAGATGTGAAATTTTTAGATGTTCCAAAGAAATTAAAAATTTTGAACTGATTTCTAATCGCATATTTAATCATTGTATACATTACTAAGTATGAACCGTTAAATCTAGAAAATTCTTTTTTCATTCCCCCGGTAAAGTAGATGAAATCTTGTTTTGTCTCTATAAAACTTGCACATGAAAGATAAACAATATTTCCATTTTCTTTTTTTAAAGAAGATATCTTAGCTATTTTTTCATTATTGAGATCAATTGATTCAGTTATTCTAGTTATTTTATTCATAGTTTTTTCTGGATTTACTTTTCCGGTATCAAGTTTTTCTGTTAGTTTATTTTTTTCTATGTTGTATTCTTTAATTTCTTCATTTAATTTAGAAATAAGTAAATTACAATCTAAATAAGAAACCATAAGGTGAAGCTTATCACCTAATGCAGTTTTCAGATTTCTAAAGTATTCACTAGTTCTGATCTGAAAGTTAATTCTATCTTCTGTACTTTTGTTTATTGAATCAAATATTTCGGCATCTTTATCATTAAAAATGTCGATTTCTTTTACAATTATTCCTTCTTTTATTGCTTTGTTAATAGATCGTTTAGCCATAGTCGAAACAGTTTTCAATATTGTATCTTCAGTAAGAGTTTCTTCTAATTCTCTTGAGTATATACAACGAGAAGCTAGAGTAGGGTTTGTGAATAAGTCATCATTAAGCGGTTTGTATCCTAGTGAAGTTAATATTTTATCTGTTTTAATAGCTTCCTTAGTAGTTTCAATATATTCGATATCTTTATAAATTTGTTCATTTAAGAATGGATTGACCCTCACACATAGAACACGAAAATCTTTAGCAAAATATTTTTTTAATTCAGTCATATAAAATGTTACTAATTCTGTGTTGGAATAATCCATTATAGGACCGTGTTGAGCAGTAACTTTATAGAAGAATTTTTTGTAAGGGAAGTAAATAAATGTTGCATATGCTAGAACTGTGTTATTTTCCTTTACTGCAAGAATTTTTGTCTTTAGTTTATTGAAATTTAGCATTTTACTATATACAGCAGCTTGTTGTAAAAAGTAACGATTATTATTTTTTTCTTGTACTATTTGTAGTTCGTCGCCGCTAATTTCTGTAAATATCATTAAGATGCTCCTTATATAAAATTTAATATAGTCCTATAAGATTATATAATAAATAAAAGTAAAATTAAAGTAATAACTATTTTTTAGGGTTACTTATTTTGGGATAAAATATCAATTATAAAAGGTTAATTATAATATTCGTGATGTTAACTTCTAAGTAGAATAAATATATATAAAATTTATTCACGATATAATATATATTACTACAAGAATAAGAGAATTCAATCAAAAACAAAATGGATGCCTCCTGTATAATATAGGGAAACATCCACTTATTTAAACTAAATATATACATGTCCAGAATCTTTGGTACACATTACAATTATAACATTTTTTATATTTTTTTTATTTTTATATTACTTATCATTAAGTATGAACTTATTATTAATAGTATTAGTATTGCAATACTTGGTAATTTAATTGGTGCAATTATTGCAAGTACTGTTCCACATGTAGTAATAGGAACTCCTTGATAATATCCATTTTTCATTTTTGTAACATTAAATCTAGCTAATCGATAAGCCCCACAACATACGTATATACCACAAAGAATAGCTACAATAACCATTAATAAAGTTGATGGTTTATCATTAGTAACAAATATTTCAAAAACGAGCATGGCAGGAGCAACTCCGAAGCTTACCACATCACATAGTGAATCTAAGTCGTGACCTATTTCAGAAACAACTCCAAGTTTTCTTGCGACAATACCATCGTATCTATCTGCAAGCATGGCTAAAATAATAAAGACAGTACCCCAGATAAAATATTTATGTGATGTTGTTAAAATAGACATAAAACCACAAAAAATATTACAAAGGGTAAGATAATTAGGTATGAAGTTTTTATTCATTTTAAAAGTCAACCTCCAATATTTATATTATAATTATAGTACAAATTTGTAATAATGTCTAAGAAAAGATGAAATTTATAAAAATAAAGGAGTAAAAATATTATTTACTGTAGTTGTCTAACATTGTTAAACCTGTTATAATTAGGATGAGATTGATTTTGGGGGTGCACTATGAGAAAAAATGTTAAAAATATAAATTTCAAAAAAATTTTAAAAGAATTATTTATAATATCTTTGGGATGCGCTATTTATTCTTTTGCTATTATGCATTTTAATGTACCGAATAAATTAGCAGAAGGTGGAGGAACAGGGATAGCATTATTACTCTTATATGCAGTTGGATTATCGGTATCTATTGGTACTATACTAGTAAATATTCCTTTGTTAATTATTGGATATAAAATGCTAGATAGGAAAATGATGCTATATACAGTTTATGGTATTATTATGTTAACATTTTGGATAGGAATATTTGAAAAGTATCATATAGTAATAGATCTTGGTGGAGATAGGTTGCTGGCTGCTGTATTTGGAGGATTATTAGCTGGTCTAGGTCTAGGGATAGTCTTTCTAGCAGGAGGAACAACAGGGGGAGTAGATATAGTAGCAAAAATTGTTCAACTTTATACAGGTAGTTCAATCGGAAGAATCATTCAAATTATTGATGGTATTATCATTGTATTAACATTTGTGGTAGTTAAGAGTTTTCCAGCGATTCTATATACTTTAATTTATATTTTTATATGTACTAAAGTAATAGATTATGTTGTTGAAGGTGGAGTTCCTGGAAAAGGTGTAATGATAGTTTCATCTGAAATAGAACTTATCACTAAAAAAATCCAAGAAGATATGAGTCGTGGGTTAACTTATATAAAAGGACAAGGAAGCTATTCTAAGAAAGATTTGAATATAGGTTATTGTGTAGTTTCAAGAAATGAAATAGGAAAATTGAAATCTTTAGTTTATAAAATTGATCCTCGGGCTTTTGTGACAATAACCGAAGTTCATGATATTATAGGAGAAGGATTCAGTTATGATCAACCGAAAAAATCAAATCTAAGTTTTAAGAAGAATCAATAGTAAAGAATCTGAGAAGGGAATTTAGTTGAATTTCTCTCTCAGATTTATATTTAAAGGAGAGAAGTGTAGATAATATGTTGAAAAATTATTACATAAGAGTAGTGAGCACTGTATTATTAATATCGATTTGTTGTTCGTTATTTGGTCAAACGTTATTAAAGCTAATAGAGTTAACTAGTAATTATTACAAGTATTTATTAATTTTAACGCCATTGATATTAATCTTTACTAAGTTTAGTAATAAATATTTACATACCGGTGCGATAGGTATGAAGTATTTTATTGAAGCGGCAACTAATAAAAAAGAGAAAGTTACATGGAAATTTCCGTTTATTTTGACTTTAAATACTTTATTGGCACATAGCTTCGGTGTGAGTGTAGGACGTGAAGGAGTAGCTGTGCAATTAGGTGGAGCAATTGGTGGTAATATGGCTTCAAATGATTTCAGTACAGAGAAAAAACAATTTTTCGTAAAATTAGGAATGATTTGTGGTTTTGCTGGATTATTCCAAACTCCATTAGCTGCTGTAGTATTCATTTTAGAGGTTGTTAGTGGCAAATTTAACTTTACAATAAATAAAATTTATGAGTATGTAACATATATTGTAGCAGCGTATATAAGTGCATTTTTGTCACATAAATTAGGTTTGGAAAAATTCTTCGTGGCAATAGATGTAAGTGAAATTAATATAAATTTAGAGTTTATTTCTAAATTAGTTTTAGTTGGAGTTATTTTTGTTTTTGTAGGAATCTTATTTGTTCTCCTTCAAAGAAAAATAAAAGAATTAGTAGCTATTAATAAGAATATAACATGGATACTTTTAGCAGCTTTTATATTAACTAGTTTCGTTTTCGAGTACAGATATGCCTCGTTAGGTACGAATTTAATTGGGATATCTTTTACAAACTTTGAACAGATTCAAGTTTATGATTTTATGCTAAAAATCGTATTAACAGCAGTTTGTACGGGGATTGGCTTTAGCGGAGGAGAGGTTACGCCGTTATTTGCGATTGGAGCGACTTGTGGTGTGATTTTAGGAACTTGGTTGGGCCTACCTATTTTAGTAACAGCAGCCTTAGGATATTGTTTAGTATTTTCAGCGGCAACTAAGACATACATTGCACCTATATTTCTTGCGTTGGAAGTATTTGGATACAAATTAATGTTTTTTGCAGTAATACCTGCGGTGTTAATCTATTTAATCAATAAAAAATATAGTATTTATAAATAATTAAATACACCCTAGTGTGAAAGTTCACGCTAGGGTGTATTATTATAATCCAAGTATATTTAGTATCTCTTTTTTATATTTAAGTTTTTGTTCATCTTGATTTTGTTCATCAAGATTTATTTTTATTTCAGACACAATTTCACCAGGTTTATTTTTAATGATATAAATTCTGTCACTTAGGTCAATAGCCTCGTCTATATCGTGGGTGATTAGTAGAGTAGTTATATCAAGTTTATTCTTGATTTCAAGGTACCAAGAATGTAGTGATATTTTAGTTATAGCATCAAGTGCGCTAAATGGTTCGTCTAGTAAGAATAGTTCTTCTTTGAACATATATGTACGTAAAAGTGCTACTCTTTGACGCATTCCTCCACTTAATTCACTAGGATATTTATCTTTATATTCGTAAAGGTTAAATAATTTCAGGTTTCTAATTGCTTCTTCTTCTGCTTCTTTTTTATTAATTTTTCTTATTAAAAGAGGAAGTATAATGTTTTGAATAATAGTCTTATGTTCCAATAATAAGTCTTTTTGAAGCATGTAACTTACACGACCTTTATAGTCTGTGTTACCTTTTATAGAGATTTCTCCACTTTGAAGAGGATTTATACCTGCGATAATATTGAAAAGTGTGGTTTTACCAACACCACTACCACCAAGTATAGATACGACTTCACCTTTATCGACATGAATGTTTATATCTTTTAGTATTTTATTGTTTGGATAATTGAAAGATAAGTTTTTTATTGATAGTATATTCATTATTTTATATAGTCATTGCTGAATCCAGTGTTTTCTGCAAGAGGTTGTTTTGTAATTTTGTTTTCGTTAACCCAACGGTAGAATGTATTCCATCTGTTAGCATCGAATTCACCCCAGTGATCTTTGTTTGATGCATATTGTTTAGATAGATATTTTTGAGATTCAAGGATGAAATCTTTTTTATCTTTTAATTCTGGAGCATTTTTGATTAAAATCTCTGCAGCTTCTTCAGGATGTTCTATAGCGTAGACATATCCTTTCTTAATAGCTCTAAGAACTTTTTTAGCCTCTTCTTTATTTTCTTTTAAGTAATCGTTATTAGCAATAATTACTGGAGAATAGTAGTCTAAATCTTTATTGAAATCTTTCAGATAGAAGTAGTTAATATCTAATTTCATGCTTTCAGCTAATTTACCATCCCATGCATAGTAAATCCAAGCAGCATCGAAAAGACCATTTTCTAGTGGAGTAACAGAGTTTGTATCTGTATTCGGAGCTAGATTTAATTTGTTAGCATCTCCACCTTGCTTTTGGATTAATGATTTAACCATTGCTAATTCTACTGGATCATTCCAAGTTCCATACTTTTTACCTTCAAGGTCTTTTGGTTCTTTGATATTGTTTTTCTTAAGTGAAATGATACCAGAAGTGTTGTGTTCGATAATTGCAGCTACGGCAGTGATTCCTGCACCTTTAGAAAGTTTGTTAGCCATTGAGTCTTGGTAGTAAATACCAAAAGGTGCTTTATTATTAATAATTAAGTCAGAAGTACTGTCTTCAGGTGCTGGCTTAATGTCAAGGTCAATACCTTCTTCAGCGAAGTATCCTTTTTCTTTAGCTACATATAAACCAGTGTGGTTTGTGTTAATCGCCCAGTCAAGTACGAAATCCACTTTTTTAAGTTCTTTTTTTTCTGCATTTTTATTAACTGTACTACATGCAGTTAATGAAATTGCTAAGATAAAAGCAAAAATGCTAGTTAATATCTTTTTCATGATTTTCTCCTATGTATTTCCATTTAATAAATTTTTTCTCACTTAGTTTAACAAGTTCGATACTTAATAAACTGATAACAGATACTAGTATTATGATTGCGAACATAGTATCGTATTCAAATAATTTTTTCGCTTTAATCATATAAACTCCAAGTCCTTCAAATCCACCTAACCATTCAGCAACCACTGCTGCTATAAAGGCATAAGATACACTCACTCTAAGTCCGGCATAAAAGTAGCTAAGACTAGTTGGAATTTTTACGTGCCAAAGTATTTGTAATTTACTGGCATTCATTAGTTGTAATAAAGTAATCATATCTTTATCACAGTTTCTAAATCCATCTAGTATACTTACAACTATTGGGAAAGTTGTTGTTATAACAATTAATACAATTTTTGGTGTAAGTCCATATCCTAACCATAAAACAAGAATAGGTGCAATTGCAATAGTTGGTATAGTTTGAGTTAATACAAGAAGGGGATAGATAGCCTTGTTAAATATAGGAATACTATCCATAATTAAAGCAAGAAGCCATGCTATGACTATCCCTAGGAATAGACCTATTACAGCCTCGAGTAGGGTGATTTTGCTGTGAAATATTAATAGTTCGTAATTTTTTATACATGCTTTTACTATTTCAACAGGTGTAGGTATGATGTATTTTGGAAGTAGTCCGAGATTACCAGCTCCTTGCCAAATAATCACTAGGAACAACATTGAAATAGTTGCTGCATATTTATTGATTAAATTTGTCAATTTTTTCATTTATAGTTAAAACTTCTCCATAATTAATTTTCACATTTGCAAAAATATTTTTACTATCCTCACCCGCTAGGATAAGACATTCTTTAAGAGTATCCATAAGCTCATTGAATTCACCTTCAAATACAGTTTCGAATGGAGTAACGGTTACATTTGAATGCTTATTTTGTAGAAAATAGATAACTTTATCTATGATTTTTAATCTTCCATCATGATTATCAAGCGGAAGAATTTGTAATGCAATACTGCAATTTATCAAAATAAAAAACCTCCTTACAATATAAGGGGGGTCTAAGTTTGTCTTTAAGCTAAGTGTACCTACGCTGGCATTATCCAGATCAGGTTCGGTCGAAATATTAATATTTCCTCTCAGACTGTTCACAGACTCCCGTATAGATAATTATAGCATATAGATAAAAAAATACAATAATAGTGCTTACAAAATAATATTCTATATTTTGATATTATTAATATAAGGGAATTATTTTTGATTTTTATATTAATATATGATAGAATAATTTATCATATATTAAAAATTAAAGAGGGATATACTAGTGAAAATTTTAAGAGAAATTATTGAATGGGTAGTAGTTGTAGTAGTTTCTATTGCTATTTACCTTCTTATAAGCACATACCTTATTGCACCTTTTACAGTAAAAGGACATTCGATGGATTATACATTTGCTGACAACGACAAGGTTTTTGTTAATAAATTCAGTAAAAATTATGAGCGTGGAGACGAGGTTGTCTTCCATGCAAATGAAACTGATGATTATATTAAACGTATAATCGGAGTTCCTGGAGATACTATTGAATACAGAAATGATGTATTATATGTGAATGGACAAAAAGTTGACGAACCGTACTTAGCTCAAAAAATAAAAGAAGCTAATGCTTCTGGAACTGCACCATTTACACCAGACTTCAATATTGAATTTTTAAGTAGTACAAAATCTAAAACTGTGCCAGAAGGGACATACTTTGTATTAGGAGATAACAGACAACACAGTACAGATAGCCGTGTATTTGGATTTGTTAAGAAAGAAGCAATGATAGGGAAAGTAACCTTAAGATACTATCCATTCAGTTCATTCAAATTCTTTTAATAAATACTAAAAGAAAAATTTAATATATCGAATTATTTTAGTTGCTAAAAATTTAGCGTTATGCTAGAATAATATACGGGCACTCTTAAAGAGTGATTTAAGAAACCACCCCCTGCGAAGTTTTCGTAGGGGGTTTATTATTTTTAATAGAAGGAGAACACAATGACAAAGTATATTTTTGTAACAGGTGGAGTAGTATCATCATTAGGAAAAGGTATTGTAGCGGCATCAGTAGGTCGTGTATTAAAAAATAGAGGATTAAAAGTAACATTACAAAAATTTGATCCATATTTAAATGTTGACCCTGGAACAATGAGTCCATATCAACACGGAGAAGTTTTCGTTACAGAAGATGGGGCGGAGACTGACTTAGACTTAGGTCACTATGAAAGATTTATCGATGTTAACTTAGGACAGTATTCTAACGTAACTGCAGGACGTGTTTATTCTTCAATTATCGAAAAAGAACGTCGTGGAGATTATTTAGGAGGAACAGTTCAAGTAATTCCTCACGTAACAAATGAAATTAAATCACGAGTATTACTAGCAGGAGAATCAAGTGACGCTGATGTAGTTATTACAGAAATCGGTGGAACAACAGGAGATATTGAATCTTTACCATTCTTAGAAGCAATCCGTCAAATCCGTAGTGATTTAGGCCGTGAAAATGTATGCTTTATTCACTGCACATTATTACCGTACATTAAAGCTGCAGGAGAAATGAAAACTAAGCCAACACAACAATCTGTTAAAGAATTACGTGGTTTAGGTATTCAACCAGATATTATTGTAGTAAGAAATGAACTTGCTCTAAACGATGAGCTACGTGCTAAGATTTCATTATTCTGTGACATTCCAAAACAAAATGTTATTGAAAGTCGTGATGTAAGTAACTTATATCAATTACCAGTAAATCTAAAAGCTCAAAAAATTGATGATATCGTGTTAAATCATTTTGGTTTAACTGCACCAGAAGCGGATATGACTGAATGGTTATCATTAGTGGATAGAGTGGATAACTTAAAAGAGAATGTAAGAATCGCATTAGTAGGTAAATATGTAGAACTTCATGATGCATATATCTCAGTTGTAGAATCTCTAAAACATGCTGGATACAAACATAATGCAAAAGTGAAAATCGATTGGATTCAATCTGAAGATATTACAGAAGAAAATGTTCATGAGTATCTTAAAGATGCAGATGGAATCCTTGTACCAGGTGGATTTGGTGATCGTGGAGTTGAAGGTAAAATTACTACTATTAAATACGCACGTGAAAATAAAGTACCATTCTTCGGTATTTGTTTAGGTATGCAACTTGCTGCTGTTGAGTTTGCACGTAACGTATGTGGTTTAACTGGAGCACACTCATCAGAATTAGATCCAAATACGCCATACCCAATTATTAACTTATTAGCGGATCAAGAAAATGTTGTAGAAATGGGAGGAACTTTACGTTTAGGAAGTTACCCATGTACATTAACAGAAGGATCTGTAGCTCACAAAGAATATGGAGAAATCAATATTACTGAGCGTCACCGTCACAGATATGAATTCAATAACTTCTATCGTGATCGTTTAACTCAAAAAGGAATGGTATTATCAGGAGTTAGTCCAGATGGTAAGTTAGTTGAAATCGTGGAAATTCCTGAACACCCATGGTTTGTAGCTGGTCAATTCCACCCAGAATTTAAATCACGTCCGGAAAAAGCACACCCATTATTTGCTGGATTCATTAAAGCAAGTTTAGAAAATAACAGATAAGAATTTTTATTATAAATTATGAAATTATCAGATTTAATAACTGACTTCGAAAAAAATAGTAATGAACTTTTAGCTGAATCAATGGAAAAGTATATGCAAGATAAATTTAGATTTTTAGGTATACGTGGTGGAACTAGAACGGAAATTTATAAAAAATATTTTCCAGATGCTAGAAAGACTAAAACCATTGATTGGGATTTTGTTGAGCGTTGTTGGAATAAAGAAGAAAGAGAATTTCAATATGCGGTTGTCTATTATCTGAAAGCAATACAAAGATTTTTAAAACGTGAAGATATTTCAAGATTAAAATATCTAATAGTTACAAAATCTTGGTGGGATACTGTTGATTTACTTGCTAAGGTTGTGGGAAGCTTAGTTATTCGTATTGAAGGTTATGATCAAATAATGCTTGAGTGGAGTAAGGATAGTAATATTTGGTTAAGACGAGTAGCTATTTTATACCAATTGTCACTTAAAGATAAAGTAGATGAACAAATTTTAGATAATATTTTAGTAAACAACCTAGGTAATAGTGAATTTTTCATTAATAAAGCTATTGGTTGGGCACTTCGAGATTATTCTAAATTTAATCCAGAGTGGGTTAGAGAATTTATTAAAGAAAATAAAGCTAATATGACTAATCTTAGTATAAGAGAGGCTAGCAAGTATCTAAACTAAAAGAAGGAGTGAGATTTAATCACTCCTTTTTTATTTAGTATTAATAGAAATAACAATATAAGACAGTATTTAGAATTAAAAATGCAATATTTAATTCTGGTATTTTAACAATAACATAAGTATACTATAGTTGTTGAATTTTTAAGAAGATAGCTACTAATTGAAAGTTAGTAATTTTTTCTTTTTTCATTGTTAATAAAGTGTTATACTATTAATAAAAGATAAATAGTATTAATTCTATTTGTTAAATAATTTTTAAAATATTAATATAGTAATTATATTTTATTGGAAAAAGATATTTAGAAGGTTGGATAATAAAATGAAGAAAATAGTTACAAGTTTTCTTGTAGTAATCCTTTCTATAGTGCTATTAATAATATTACCTTTTGTCTTTAAAAACAAACAAGAAGAGTATATAGATTTCTCAGAAGTTACTGAAACTGTTGATAATAGTACAAAGGATGATGAAACTTTAAGAATTGGTTTAATTTCAGTAACTGGGGATAATAAGAGTTATATTTTAGAAAAAGAGTTGGCTAATTATATTGGTGAGAAGTTGAATAAAAAAGTGAAATTAATACAGAAAAAAAGCTATAGAGATATTAACGTATTACTTAAAAATAATAAGATAGATGTTGCATTTTTATCGACAGGAGCATATTCATTGTATGAAGATAAGGATTCATTAGAATTGTTAGCTAGGCCTAATAGGGGGAAAACATATTATCATCCTATAGTTATTACTAAAAAAGATTCAAATATAAATAATATAGAAGATTTAAAAAATCAGAGTTTTGCATTTGTAGATACATACAGTTATTCTGGGTATTTGGCGATGAATGATTATTTTAAAAAAAATGGAATGTCGGTGAATAAGTTTTTTAGTAATAGTTATTTTACACATAGTCACGAGGAATCAATAAATCAAGTGGCTAATGGAACAGTGAAAGCAGCAATAGTTGACGATTGGGCATTACAGTATTTGTATAACAATTTCCCTGATACAGCTTTTAATATTAAAATTATAAAGACATTTCCTGAGGTTGCAACAGGGCCAGTAGTAACACATAAAAATTATGAAGAAAAAGATAAACTTAAACAAATATTAATATCAATAAATCAAGATGCTAATATAAAAAATACATTGTCACAGCTACAAATTGAAAAATATGAAGAAACAAAGGCTAGTGATTATCCAAATTTAATAAGTGAGGATTAGCATATGGCGAAGTTAAAGATAAAAAATAAGATTATTATATTTTTCATTGTAATTTATACGATATACTTAAGTGTAATTTTAGCGTATACTTATGTTAATAATAAAAATATATTGGAAAGTGCTCTAAAAGATAGAATTACGCAGACTTACTATCAACTTTCAGGTAATATTTCAGAAAATATAAAAACAGAAAACACGTATGAGATACATCAGAAGATACATAGTGCTTCATTAAATAGTGAAGTAGCTTATATTATAGTTTATGATAATGAGAAAAATATTCTAGGTAAAACATTAAAAGAAGTCCCTCAAAAAATTGTAACATTCAGTGATGAACAGTTAAATAATTTTAAAAAATATAGAAGTTCAAAAGGTGAGTTATTAGAATATATTTCATCTATAGATGATGTTAATATTGGTTATATAAGAATTGGTTTTTATACAAAAGATATTTATATGAAAACATATAGTCAATTTTTAAGAATATTAATTCTAAATATGATAGTATTTGTTATGTTATTAGTTATTGCGTATTATGTTTCTAAACTAATTGAAAAACCCGTTCAAGATTTAACTTTAGTAACAGATGAAATTATACGTGAGGGTGACTATAGGACTAAAATTGAAAAAGACAATTATAGTAGGGATTTTCATGTTCTTGTTAGTTCTATAAATGAAATGGTTGAAAATAATAAAAAGAACAAGAAATTAAATAATTATCTATTGAATAAAATATTTAGAATTCAAGAAGAAGAGAAAAAAATGCTCTCAAGGGAACTTCATGATGAAGTAAGCCAATCTCTAGCTAGTTTATTATTTCTTATAAGTAACTTAGTAGAAAAAGAAAGTGATAAAAAGAAAAAAGACAGGTTGATATTGATTCAGTCTGAAATAGAAAATAGCTTAAGTAATATTAGAAATATTGCTGTTAATTTAAGACCACCTAGTGCGGAATTAAGTTTAAGTGAAGTAATTACGAAATATGTTGAGGATTATAAAAATTTATATGGGATAGATGTCAATTTCTATTCTAACTATGAAGGTGGTAAAAATAATAACTTTGATATTACGTTATATCGTATTGTACAAGAATCACTATCAAATATAAAACGACATTCTGGTGCTACAGAAGTACAAATTAAATTATATGAAAATACAGATTATATAATTTTAACTATTGCAGATAATGGAATAGGATTGACTAAAGAACGTGTGGAATTAGCAAAAAAACAAGGACGTTTAGGAATATATGGGATACAGGAAAGAATTTTTGATTTTTCTGGTGAATTTAAATTATTAAAAAATAACAAGTATGCAACTATACTTATGTGTAAATTTAAAACAGAAATGATAATAGAGGAGAAAAATGATGAAAATATTATTGATTGATGATCACAAATTGATAAAAATTGGTATAAAAGTTCTTCTAGAAGATAACATGGAATTTAGTGGTATTGATGATTGTTCAAGCAAAAAAGAATTTTTAGAAAAGATTAATAATAATATTTATGATTTGTTTATATGTGATATATCATTACCAGATGGAAGTGGATATGATATATTAGAAGTTATAAAAGAAAAGAAAATAAATACAAAAGTAATTATTTTAAGTATGCATGAAGATAAATCTTATATAAAAAAAGCATTTAAATTAGGGGCTTCTGGTTATGTAACAAAGAGTACAGCTCATGAAGAAATACTTCAAGCTATTGATAAAGTTATGTTAAAAGATGAAATATATCTAAATGATAAATATACTACGATTTTCTATGAATTATTCAAAGAGGATAAAGAAATCGAACTTAGCGAAAGAGAAAAAGAAGTAGGTAGATATATTGTAGAAGGTTATACACTCACAGATATTGGAGAAAAATTATTTCTAAGTGTTAAAACTGTGGATACGTATAAAAAACGTCTAATGGAAAAAACTAATACGAAAAAAAGAAGTGAGCTAGTAGAATATTTAAAATCTAACTTAATCTTATAGAGAATGTAATTTATACAGGACATAGAAGTATACTGGTCCTGTATTTTTATTTCTTTTGATACTAATCTTAATAAAAACATCTCTATCATTTAAGGAGGATTAATAATCTTAGTTGATAGAGATGTTTTTTATATTAGTTTTCTAATTGTTTAGATGTTTTCTTGAATAATGTTAATGCGATGAATACGAATGCTAATACACAAGAAATAATTAATGCGTAGAAACCTCCGTTCCATCCGAACACGTCAACAAGTTTACCCATTACATAACCAGCACTTGCTGATCCAAGTAGGTAACCGAATAGACCAGTAAGACCAGTAGCTGTACCTGTAGCAACACGAGGAACTAAGTCCGCTGCTTGAAGACCAATCATCATAACAGGTCCGTAGATTAAGAATCCGATAGCTACTAGACAGATGTTATCGATAAGTGGATTACCTGGAGGGTTTTTCCAGTAAATGAATACTGCAACAAGTACTCCTGTTAAGAATAATAACATTGGAGGAGCACGGTGTCCTTTGAACACTTTGTCACTTAAGTAACCACTAGCTAACATACCAAAGATACCAGCATATTCATATAAGAAGTAAGCCCAGCTTTGTTTGTCAACAGAGAAGTGTTTTACTTCTTTTAAGTATGTTGGAGCCCAGTCGATAATTCCGTAACGTACGAAGTATACGAATACGTTAGCAACTGCGATAGCCCATAGGAATTTATTGTTAATAATGTATTTAAAGAAGATATCTTTTGCTGATAATGTATGAGCAGATTCAACTTTTTCTACAATTTTTTCACCTTTCCATTCATCTACAGGTGGTAAACCTTCAGATTCTGGAGTATCTTTCATTAGGTAGAACATAATAATTGCTAAGATAATAGCAATAGTCGCTGGTAAGTAGAATAATGATTGCCAAGCACCAAAAACAGAAAGTCCTAAAAGTGCAAGAGGTCCGATTAATCCACCACCAAGGTTGTGAGAAACGTTCCACCAACTCCACCAAGCACCACGCTCAGAAGCTGAGAACCAGTTAGTCATTGTTTTAGCACCAGGTGGGTAACCCATACCTTGGAACCATCCGTTAAGTGCTGATAAGAAAATCATTAATGTTAATGAAGATAGCACTGCAGGAACAAGACCAAAAATTAAGCTGACAGCAGCAGAAGCAACTAAACCAATAGTAATAAAGTACTTAGGATTACTTCTGTCTGATACGTTACCCATGATGAATTTACTGAAACCATATGCTAATGATAGGGCAAGTGAAACTTTCCCTAAATCAGCTTTAGAGTAACCGTATTGGTCAATTAAATAAGGGATAGCAAGTGAGAAGTTTTTTCTAATTAGATAGTACGCTGCGTATCCAATGAATACCCCTGAGAATACTTGCCATCGAAGTTTTTTATATTCAGCATCTGTACGAGCACTGTCGATTCTCGGTTTAGGTGCTGAAGCTTTTAGAAATGAGAACATTTTAAATTCCTCCTTAACTTCAATTATATATAATATTAAATTAAAATAGTTTGATATGTAGAAAAACCTTTTTATTTAGAAGTTTTATCTGCAATAGTATAATTGTTAATTGCTTATTTACTTAAACTATTTAACTTATAAAATTATTATATAAGACTGGAAAGCGTTTGTAAATGGCATTGTATAAAGTTTTTGTCTTTTAGAAAATACCTTACACTTTTTGTAAGAAAAAACCCTACAAAAATAAAAAATTGACAAGTCAATTATAATATAGTAGGATTATTTATATCGGATAATTGACAAGTCAATTGATAAAGGAGGAAAATATGGACGTTAAAGAATTTGTAAAATTACTACATGAAATAAAATTATTAGAGAGGAAAGTTACAAATATTTTCGAGGGGAAATTGGGAATTAGTTTAACCAGATTCCAAATAATTAAATATTTGTATGAAGTAGAGGTCGCTACACCTAAGCAAATGGCACAAATATTAGAAATAGATGCAGCTGCTATAACAAGGCATTTGAAAAAATTGGAAGAGGGAGGATATGTAAGAAAAAGACGTAATGAAGATAATAATAGGGAAGTGTTAGTTGAAATTACACAATTTTCTATGAGTAAGATAAATCAGTGCGTCAAAGAAACTAATATTAGAACGTTAATTGATGAGGAGTTTACAGATGATGATTTTAAACAGTTGGAAATTCTTCTTAATAAATTTAATGATAATTTAAAATAAAAGAGGTATAAAGGATGAGTATAATAACAACAATTTTAACAGTATTAGTAGCATTATTATTTTTCTATATTATGTATTTAGAAACTTTTGCTACAGATTCTGATAGTACAAGTAGAGTATTTAATATAGAAAAAGAGGAATTACAAAGACCTAATCTGAATACATTATTTAAAAATCAAGGTGTATATAATGGATTAATTGGAGTTGGATTACTGTACGGAGCATTTTTATCAAGAAATCCTAAAGAAATTGTAGGAATGTTATTAATTTATATTATTCTTGTTGCAATTTACGGTGGTTTAACTAGTGATAAGAAGATAATTATAAAACAAGGTGGTTTACCAATATTGGCTTTAATTTCATTATTATTCTAAGGAGGAATTAAAATGGGGAATACTGTAGCAATAATAGGTGCAACGGGTGCTGTAGGTAAAGAAATTTTAAAAGAAATATTAGATGGTAATTTCTACGAGAAAATTTATATTCTTGGGAGAAACTCTATATCACGATTACCAGAAGATGGTAGATTAACTAAGATAGTTATAGACTTTGAAAATATGAGATTCGATACAAGTATTCTAGATGATGCAGATGTCTTTGCAGCTCTTGGAACAACAATAAAAATAGCAGGTTCAAAAGAAAATCAAAGGAAAATCGATGTTGATTATACCGTGAATTTCGCAAAACTTTGTGAAGAGAAAGTAAGAAGTTTTAATGTTGTCTCAGCTATAGGTGCAAATAGTAAGTCGAAAAACTTCTATAGTTCATTGAAAGGTGAACTAGAGGATAAGCTAAAAGAGATGAATCTTGGAACGCTTAGAATATTTCAACCATCACTTCTTATTACTAAACGCGATAATCAGAGATTTTTTGAGGAGTTATTGATGAGAATTTCTCCAATATTCCAAATTTTACTGAAAGGTAAAGCAAAAAAATATAGTCCGATTGAGGCTAGTCTATTTGGAAAAGAAATGGTCCGATTTGCACTAGAGTATAGGGGTACAGGGACATATACATATAATGATTTCTAAAAAGGTTAATATAAGAATTTATAGATACAATGATTTATTGATATATTAATTTGCTTTAAACTAGCTTTTGATATTTGATAAAGTTTGTAGGGAGTGGCTTAAAAAAATGATTTCTCAGAAATCATGATTTTTGAGTCGCTCCCTCTTAATTAATTAGAATTTTAAACGGATTTTATTTGTTTTATATAGTAAAAAGTTTTATAATAAAGATAAGAAAACGTTTTTAAAGGAATTATTTATGAGGATGAAATTAAAATAAGGAGAATTGATATGAGCGTTGGAACAATTTTTGAAGAAGCGGGATTGTTAAAAAAACACGATAGATTTAAATTAGTAAAAAAAGCAGGGAAACAAGGTGAACTAATAGCGAAACACAACCATCCAGAAGCTTTTGTAGTGTTTACTTGTGTTAAAGGAAAAATACAAGTGTTTTTAAATGATGAAGAAATTCATATTGTAGAACCGGGAAAAGTTCTTCATTTTGATGGGGATAATTACATTAATGCAGAGTTTTTAGAAGATGGGGAAGTATTTGTAACTTTAATTCATAAATAAGATTTTAAAATTATAATAAGGTATTTGATACATAAAATATATAAAATTAGAGTCTTCCAAATGTTTTTATAGCAATCTAAATTATTATTTTAAGGGAGGATACATAATGCTTAATCAAGTAATATTAATAGGAAGACTAGTTAAAAAGCCAGAATTAAAAGAAAGCGATAAGAAAGTTAGCTATATTAAAGCAACTTTAGCGGTCCAATCTGATTTTAAAAATAAAGATGGAAATTATGATACAGAATTTTTTGAGTTTACTACTTTTGGTAAAACTGCAGAAAATACAGCTAAATACTGTGAAAAAGGTAGTTTACTTAATATAGTAGGAAGCCTAAATAACAATATTTATACAGATAAAAATGGGGTAAAACACTATCAAATGTCTGTAATTGCTAATAAAGTTTCTTTTTTAAGCAAAGGAACGAAAAAAGAAGAAAAAGAGTCAGAAGACGTATTTGTCTTAGGTCAATAAAATTAAATACTAATTTAGATTGCATAAATCTCTAACATAGGTTAAACTGTGTTAGAGGTTTATTTTTTTGTTGTATTCTTTATTTTTTTTTCGTATAATAATGTATAAAAAAAATAAAATTTATTAATAGAAAGGAAGCGGCTTTATGGAAGAAATAAAAGCAAAATATTTTAAAGATGGAAAATTAACGACAATTCCCAAAAAAGAAAAGAATAAGCTCCCTGTTCTTCAGTTAGTTTTAGAGATGTTAAAGGAAAAATCATTAGAATTTACTGAAAAGGAATTAAATGAAGCAATAAAGGATATTTATCCAGATTATTCTCTAATTAGAAGATATCTTGTTGATTATAAGTTTTTAGAAAGAGATAATTATGGAAAAATGTATAAGATTGTAGGGGAAAAAGATGAATAATACAAAGTTTTATTATTTGTATAGTATTTTATTTACAATCGGACAATCTTTCTTTAATCCTATTTTATATATTTACTTGCTATCGAAAGATTTTTCTTTTGCCGAAGTCGGATTATATCTATCAATTTTTTGGTTAGCGTCTTTTATGACTGAACTTCCGTGTGGTGCAATCACCGATAATATAGGGGCAAAAAACAGTATATTATTAAGTATGATTTTTAAGGTTGTAGGTCTAGTCTTGTTACTTAGTAATAGTTTAATATTATTATACATATCTGCAATAATATCAGCTATTGCCGAGTCATTTCAATCGGGAACTTTAACAAGTTGGTTGGTTAATGTAAACAATAAAAATAATAAAGAAATAAATATAGAAAAGGTACTTTCTAGAAATTCGTTATATTCATTATTTTTCTCAGCAGTAATAGGATTTGTAAGTGCCAAGTACGTGTATGTTTATTATAAAAGTTTGTCGATAATATTGAGTATGTCAGTTTTTATTATTTCGTTTTTATTTACATATTTATTTATGAAAAAATTAGAACAGACACAAAAAATATCTATTGAGAAGTTAAAAGGTTCAATAGTTACGGTGAAAAATTCGTTAAAAGAAACACTTTATGTAAAAAGTAGTGTATTTCTTATATTACTGTTTGTTATTCCTTCTATTTTAGATCTTGGTCCATCAAACCAGTGGCAAGCTGTATTTGAAAAGTTAGACGCTGATATTATTGGGTATATTTGGGTTGGTATATCGGTTAGTGGAATGTTAGGAAGTGTTATATACGAGAAACTATCAGATAAATTATCGAAGCTAAGAATTTTATATTTATTTGTAGTAGTAAATATTGGAATGCTATTAATGTTTATTTTTATTCAAAATGTATATTCTAAGTTTGCACTATTTATGATGTACATTGTATTTTTCACTTTAATGGGCATACAGGTTAATGTATTTATGCATAAATATTTAGTAAAAAGTGATGAAAATAGGACTACTACAGTTTCTATATTTTATACTTTTGAATCTATCATTGTAGCAGTATTATTATCTGTAAATGGGGTACTGACTGATAAAGTAGGAATAGAAAATACTTGGTTAGTCTTTATAGGAATGGTAGGAGTAATAATTTTATCATTTATGTTTGTCAAACTGAAAAAGAGAAGAATTAAATAGTTTAATTATTGATTCTAAAAATCTTCAATATAGGAAAATCTATATTGAAGATTTTTTTTGTAAAGGTAAACAGTTAATATTGCTTATTAATTAAATTAATAGTAAAATAATTAGTATAAACTTATATACAAGGAGTTCATATTGTGAAAAAATACAAATTATCAATATTATTAGCAAGTGCAGTATTAGGAGGAGTAGGTGCTACTTACTTATCAGCTGAGGTGAATGAAGTCTCTGCGGCAGAAGTAAAAACAGAAGTAGTGACGCCTGCTACTACAGATAAAAATGAAGGTACACCGGCTAGAGCAACTGCGCCAGCAGCTCAAGTAACAGTACCTAAAGAAGTAAAAAATATAGGTGAAGTACAAGGAGAAAGCCATCAAAGTCCTTTAGTTGGAAAAGAAGTAGTAATCAACAATGTTGTTGTAACTAAGACTGATAAAACAGGATTCTATGTTCAAGATAAAGTATCAGATAACAATCCAAGAACATCTGATGCAATTTATGTTGCCTCAACAGATCCAAAGAATAAAGTAGAATCAGGGGACTTACTAAAAGTTCAAGGAACTGTTAAAGAGGGGTATATGGAAGAGTACTCTGTAAAACCAGGTCAAACTTTTAAAAAACCAGCAGGAAGTTTAACAGTTACTCAAATCATTAACGCAACTATAACAAAATTAGGTAAAGCAGAATTACCAAAAGCTTTAAATATTTCAGAAAAAATGCCTAAAGATGTGGTGGATAATACGCCAACAAAATATAATCCAGAAACTGAAGCATTAGACTATTGGGAAAGTCTAGAGGGGATGCTTGTTGAAGTAACTAAACCAAAAGTTACTGGTCCACAATATAAAGGTGATATTTATGTATTACCAGGAGATTACAAAGGTCAAAAACTTAATAACATTGGTGGGGTGAATCTTCGCCCAGGTGTTCAAAATACAGAAGTATTACCAGTAACTGTAGGAAATAAATTTGTAGCAAAAGCAAAAGATTACTTTAATGACAATATCATAGGAGTAGTTACTTATAAAAATAAAACATATAAAATCGACCCATCTAGTGTACCAGCAATTCAAGATGGTGGTTTAAAACGTGAAGTATCAAAAATTTATCCTTCAGAAGATAAATTAACTATTGCTTCATATAACATTGAAAACTTTTCAGCAAATAGCAGTGGTCATGATGAAACACCAGAGGAAAAAGTTGATAAGATTGCTAATTCATTTATTAAGGAAGTTCACAGTCCTGACATTATTACTCTAATCGAAGTTCAAGATAACAATGGTGGAGTTAATGATGGAACTGTTGATGGAGTTAAGAGTGGGGAGAAATTAGCTCAAAGAATTAAGAGTCTTGGTGGACCAGATTATAAATACACTGAAATAGCTCCAGTTGATGGAAAAGATGGTGGGAAGCCAGGTGCTAACATTAGGGTAGCTTACTTATACAATCCTAAGAGAGTAACTCTAATTGGTAAAGAAAAAGGTGGAAGTGAAGAAGCAGCACGTTTTGTAAATGGACACCTTGAGAAAAACCCAGCTAGAGTTGATCCAACAAGTGTTCACTTTGAAAAAGTAAGAAAATCATTAGCTGCTGAATTTGAATTTAAAGGTGAGAGAATAGTAGTAATTGCTAACCACTTAAAATCAAAATTAGGAGATGATGCAATCTACGGTTCTAATCAACCATCAGTAGAAAATACAAAAGCAAAACGTATTGAAGAAGCTAAAATTCTTAATGCCTTCATTAAAGAAGGATTACGTCAAAATCCTAACTTAAAATTTGTTCTTACTGGAGACTTCAATGATTTTGAATTCTCAGATAGTGTAAAAACAATCGTAGGAAATGAACTTGTTAACTTAATGGCTGAACATGAACAAGGAGACAGATACTCATACTTCTACCGTGGAAGCAATCAAAGTTTAGATAATATTTTAATTTCTAAAAATATCAAGGATAAAGTAGTATTTTCTCCGGTACATATCAATGCTTCATTTATGGAAGAGCACGGACGTGCTTCTGACCACGACCCTGTAGTTGTTCAAATCGACTTTAGTAAATCAACAACTCCTGAAGTACCAGAATTAAAACCTGTTCCGGAAGATAAGCCAAGTAGAGAGAATGAAAGAGACAATACTCCATCAAAAGAATCTATTTCATCAAAAAATGTACTACCAAAAACAGGATTGGATTCATCTAATTCATTAGTTTTTGCTGGAATTAGTGCAATGATGGCATTCTTCCTAGGAAGAAAAAAACGTAACTAATTATTATTGAATAATTTGTAGAGAGATGACTCAAGAAAATTGATTTAAATAAATCATTACTCTTGGGTCATTTTTATTTTTTTATGAAAAATAAGTTAAAGTAAGTATAATCATTAGAGAAAAAAGTCGAAATATGATAAAATTTTATAGTTAAGCAAAATAATGATTGAGAGGTATTAATCATGAGAACAGTGTTATTTATTGATAATCTTGAAGTATTTGCTAATCATGGATTATTCGAAGAAGAGAATAAATTAGGTCAGAAGTTTATTTTTGACATAGAATGTGAGCTTAATTATAAGAAAGCTATGTTCAGTGATGAAATGACAGATAGTATTAGTTATGCAGATATTACAGAAGTTGTTGTGAAGACTGCTACGACTAATACATTTAATTTGCTAGAGAGATTAGCTGGAGAAATTTTAAAAAATATTTTTGACGAATTTTCACAAGTTGAAAATATAAAATTAAAAATTAATAAACCAGGAGCACCGATAAAATATCATTTTAAAAAATGTGGTGTGGTAATAGAAGTATCGCGTGAGGAGTTTGGTAACTTATAATGATTATACTAGCGTTGGGAACTAATATAGAGCCAAGAGAACAGTATTTAAAAGATGCTTTAACAAAAATAGAAGAAAATAATCTTAAGATTATTTTGAAAAGTAGGATCTATGAAACTCCAGCATGGGGTGGAATAGCTGATCAAAACTTTTTAAATATGTGCATAGAAGTAGAAACTTTACTGGGCGCATATGAACTGCTAGATACGATTCAAAAAATAGAACTTGAATTAGGTCGAGTTCGTAAAGAACACTGGGGAAATAGAACGATTGATATCGATATAATTACATATAATGATTTATTCTTTAATGATGAAAGATTAATTGTTCCACATAAATATATTCATGATAGAAACTTTGTTTTAGCTCCTTTAGTAGAAATGTATGGCAGTATAGAGATAGCCAGAAAAAACATAAAAGAATCATTAGAAAAAATAACAGAACCTATAAGTGTATATAAAGAAAAATTGTAAAAAGAAAGGATAAAGAATGTTTAAAATTAGAGAAATCGAAATTCCAAATAGAGTTGTTTTAGCACCTATGGCAGGTGTGTGTAATGCTGCATTTCGTTTAACAGCAAAAGAATTCGGTGCAGGATTGGTTTGTGCTGAGATGGTTAGTGATAAAGCTATTTTATTTAACAATAAAAAAACGATGAATATGCTATATATCGATCCGAGAGAACGTCCACTGAGTTTACAAATCTTCGGTGGAGAGATTGAAACATTAGTAGAAGCGGCGAAGTATGTTGACAAAAATACTGAAGCTGATATTATTGATTTAAATATGGGATGTCCAGTACCTAAGATTACTAAAGTTGATGCGGGTAGTAAATTACTTCTTGATCCAGATAAGGTATATGAAGTAATTGCAAGATTAGTTGATTCTGTTTCTAAGCCTGTAACTGTAAAAATGCGTATGGGTTGGGATGATGAGCATATTTACATAATGGATAACGCTAGAAATGCAGAGCGTGCAGGTGCTAGTGCTATTGCTATCCATGGTAGAACAAAAGTTCAAATGTACAGCGGTAAAGCTAACTGGGATGTTATTCGTGATGTGAAAAAAGAATTAAAAATTCCAGTAATTGGTAATGGAGATGTAACTTCACCAGAACTTGCGAAAAAGATGTTAGATGATACTAATTGTGATGCGGTAATGATAGGACGTGCAGCTTTAGGAAATCCTTGGATGCTATATCGTACAGTTAAGTACTTAGAAACTGGAGAATTAACCGAAGAACCAAGTCCAAGAGAAAAAATTGACGTTTGTCTACTTCACCTAAGAAGACTTATGGAAATTAAACCTGAAAGAGTAGCTGTGCATGAAATGAGAAAACATGCTGCATACTACATGAAGGGTATTAAAGGTGGAGCAAAAGTTAAAAAAGAATTAAATACTTTAAACTCATATGCAGAAATGGAAAATCTATTCGGAGAATTCCTAGATTATCTTGAGTCTGGTATTGTAGCTCCTAAAAAAGAAATAATCATTTAATGTATTGAATTATTATTTCTAATAAATAAAAATAATAATGAAAAGAGGTTATACAAATGTTAGTATAACCTCTTTTTTATAGTTAAGTAGAAATTTTAAAAAATATTTAGCGCTACTTTAAGGGAAAGAAAATGCTGAAAAATTAGTGGTTTCTATAGTGTTATTTGAAAAAACAGTTCTGTATATATTTATAAATAATAAAATGATAATTAAATATTAAGAAGTTGTAAACTTCAATAACTTTAAAAAGTATCTAGAAAATAATAATTTAATGTGTTATAATTAAAAAAAAGAAAACGTTTTAAAAAAGGTGGGGTAGTTATATATGACTAGAAAGGCAAAAATTATAGCAACTTTGGGAAATAGTACAGAGGGAATATTAGAGGAGATTGTTGCTAAAGGTGCGGATGCTGTATTAATTGATACATATTATGGGAGCACAGAAGATTGCATTGATAGAATTAATAAAATAAAAGAATTAAGAGACAAATTAGATAAAAATACTGCAATAATTTATGACTTAGATCATATTTATGCGGAGAGTAAATATAAATTAATTAAAATAGAAGAAGAAAATGTTCATTTTGCTTGTCAAAATGATGTTGATTTTGTTGCTTGTCCATTCGTTAGTAATCTAGATGAAATCCGAAAAGTAAAAGATATATTGCAAGTTCAAGGGAAAAAGGATATTGGATTAATAGTGAAAATTGACTGTAAAGAAGCATATGAAAGCATCGATGAAATTATTCAATTTGCGGATTCTATTATGATTAATAGGGATGAACTTGGTATGGAACTTCCGTATGAAAATCTACCAAGTATTCAAAAAGAAATTATTAGAAAAGCTAATGATGCAACTGTAGAGGTAATCTTAACAACTCAAATGCTACATTCTATGATTTATAATCCTAGACCAACACGTGCTGAAGTTTCTGATGTGGCGAATGCGGTTATCGATGGAGTAGATGCAATAATGTTAATAGAAGAAACAGCTACAGGTAATTATCCAAAAGAGGCTTTACAAACAGTTGATAAAATCATTAGTTATATCGAAACTCAAGATATAGTCCTTGAAGATGAAGACGATGAGTATAAAAATCATAAGATGGATATTGCGCATGCAATATCACTATCAACAAAATATTTACTTGATTCACTAGATGTGAATAACATTGTTACATATACTAAATCAGGTAGTACTGCTAAGTTTATCGCAAGGTATAAACCAAAAGTTCAAATTCTAGCAGTAGTTCCATCGAAACAAAAAGCTAGAAAATTAGCATTAACAAGAGGTGTTACAACATTCATAGAAGAAAGAACATTACCTATGGAAGAAATGTTAAGTTTAGCACCAAAATTTGCTAAAGAATCAGGTTTGGCTAAAAAAGGTGATTTTATCTTAATTACAGCAGGTCAGCCAGACCTAGGGAAAGAAAATGTACCTCCAACTGATTTTGTTAATATTAGACAAGTTTAAATAATATTTAATATTCAAAATGATGAGAAATCGAACTTAGAAAAAGTTCGATTTCTTTACTATGTTTAAAGGATTTTATTTTGAAGTATTTTCAGGAATATTATGATATAATCTAATATGGAGTTTAGGTATGGAAATATAAATTGTTAGAAAGGAATATTTTTATGAATAATAATAAATCTTTATTAAGTAAAATTATAAAGTATGTCTTAATGTTTTTATTTGTGTTTGGTGGAGTATTTGGAATATATTCTTATATGAATAAAAATTCTAATGAACCACAGGTTCGAGTTGAGCAAAAAGTAGAATCTAAGGAAAATGATGAGTACATAGTTAATCAAGCTGAAAAAGATTACTTGGACAATAAATTTAAAGAATTAAAGTTAATAAACAATGACGTTATTGGTTATATGTATGTTCCTGGGGATGGTGGAGATTCACTAAAAGAACCAATTCTACAGACAACTAATAATTCTAAATACTTAGAATACAGTATTGAAAATAAACCAGCCCCATTAATTGGTGCAGTTTTCATGGATTTTGAAAATAAATCAGATTTAAATCAAGGTGACGTAAAATGGATATTTGGCCATGCTCGTGCAGGAATAGAAGAGAAAAAAATAACTTTAGATACAAGGGTTTTTAATAATATGAATTGGTTTGCTAAGAAAGATTATTTTGATAGTCATAGAGTTATAGTAATGGAATCACCTGAGAGGAAATATTATTATGAAGTAACAGGAGTCAAAGTAGTTCACGAAGAAACAGATTTATATCAAATTCCAAATACTTTCAGTGATAAAAATAAATTTATTAACATGTTTAAGACAGGATCAAGAAATTGGTTAGAAAGTAGTAAAATATCTGGAGAGGATAATATGGCGGTTTTTTGTACTTGCAGAATAGATAATGTTTCATTGAGAACATTAGTATTAGCTAGACAGGTTCCAGATAAAGAATTAAAAGAATTCTTAGAGAAAAATAAAGAATTATTAAACAGTTAATAATAAGAGGCACAACGTAAAAATTATATGTTGTGCCTCTTTTAGTTTATATTATTTTTTATTTCTTAATACTGCGTAACTAACTAATGTAGAAATCAACATTAGTATAGTAGTTATGAAAAATGGTGTAGTATATTTTTCAAGATGTAGAGCTTCAGGTATTTTTGTAAGTACTACTGGAGTCAAGATCACACCAACATTACCGCCTACTAAAATTACACTTGTTGCAAAGTTTATAAATTTGTTTTCTAACTTTTTAGAAATGTAGAAGAAGTTAAAT
Organism: Gemella parahaemolysans; assembly: GCF_053758945.1. NCBI lineage: Bacteria > Bacillati > Bacillota > Bacilli > Caryophanales > Gemellaceae > Gemella > Gemella parahaemolysans. The sequence continues at coordinate 32,188 of NZ_JBSMTP010000004.1, read as the reverse complement.
GACATCGTTCCAACAAAACTGATTCCGATAAAAATAGCAGCAATATAGAAGATGATAATATTATTTGCTAAAGCAAACAATAAACTTCCGACTGTCATGAAACTTAACATTATAGGTAAAGTTAGATTTTTAAATCTTTTAACAAGAATACCGAAGATAACTCCTGAAAGAATACCACTTAGAGCTAAAATCGTTAATAGATTTCTAGCTATATCTGGTTGATAGTGATATTTTTCTGCTAATAGAGTAGGAATTTTGATAGTGGCTCCCATATATGAAATGCCTATTAAAAATGTTAGGAGAGTTAGAATGATAGTCTCTTTATGGAATTTAATACTAACTTTCTTATTATTCGTATTTTCTGCGTTTGGTACAAATAATAGGAAAATTATAAATATAGGAAGTGCTAGAGTATAAACTAAAAATGTATATTGAATACCATAGATTAATAGATATCCAGAAATAAATGTAGTTAATGCTTTACCAATATTTAGAAATGCTGTTCTCAGCCCAATCATAGTACCACGATGTTCTTCATCAAAGAAGTCACTTATCATACTAATAGAAAGTGAGTTAAATAAACCAATACCAGCTCCGAGGAAAAGTCTACTAATTAAAACAACTTTAAAGTTAGTTGTAAAGGCTGGTACAATACCAAAGATAAATATTAGTAGAAGTCCAAGAAGAACTGTATTTTTTTTACCGATAAACTTAATAACTCCATTGCTAAGAAGAACGAAGATGGTTATCATCATAGCAGGGATTGTGGCTAAATTCTCGACAGAAGCTAAACCTATATTAGGGTTACTTGCATGATAAAAATTATATAGGTTTGGAATTACTGGAGAGATAGCAAGATGTGACATTAATAATATAGAAATACTAAGTAATGAAAACTTAGCGAATGAATTTAATTTCATTTTATTTCTCCTTTTTTCTTAGATAATTAATTCTAACTTATTATGAAAAAGTTAGAAAAAAACTAAGTTTTTATGAAAATCATACTATATCAGTATAAAAAAAATATTAAATAAGGTCAAGTGAAGCGAGCTTAATATAAGTAAAGTAAAAAAAGAGCTAATCAAGACTTGTTAATAAGTTGATAATAAGATAAAATAAAAGTAACGATAATTATGGAAAGGTTTTGAGAAAATGGCAAAAGCAGAAATTAAAAGAATAGTAATGGATATGGTAGATGAAAACTGCTATATAGTATATAAAAATGGGCGTGGAGTTATTGTAGATCCAGGTGAAGGTTTTGACAGAATACAAAAAGCTGTAGAAGAATTAAATGTAAAAATCGAAGCTATATTATTAACGCATGCTCACTTTGATCATATTATGTCATTAGATGAATGTAGAAAACACTATGGAGTACCGGTATATATTTCAGGGAATGAACGTGATTGGTTACAAAATCCAGATTTTAATGGTTCAACATTGTTCCGTTTAAGAAGACCACCTATGACTGATCCAGCAGAATTCGAGTTTGAAGAAAATAAAAAATACGAAATTGCTGGATTAAGTTTTACAGTCTTACCAACACCAGGGCACTCTCCAGGGGGCGTATCATTTGATTTTGGAAAGTTTGTAATAGTAGGAGATGCATTATTTAGAAGTGGTTTTGGTCGTTATGACTTATACGGATCAGATTATGATGCTTTAAAAAATTCATTAGGTAATGTATTATTTAAGCTTGATGGTGCGAAAATAGTATATCCAGGCCATGGAGATGAGACTACGATTGAACGTGAACGAGGTTTAAATCTTATCGGTTGTTAATGATAAAAGGGGAGGAGTTTTATGAGGAAATATATAGGAAGAATATCCATAAATTATAGCTTCTTTATTGATTGGACAATAAGTCTAACTGGTATTATTCTGGGTTCTATAATTTTTAAATTTACAAAGTTTGAAGAGGTTTTTGGTGTAAATACCTACCTCATACTATGGATAAGTTTAGTAGGATTAACGCTTTTAAATCAGTGTGTTGTAATATTGTTAAGAGACAAATATGAGTACAATACGTTTTTTGAAATTACAGATGAACATTTTAAATTAGCTTCAACATTAATGTACACATTTTTTAAGTTGGAGAAAGTAGCACCGCTTAGAAATATACTAGATTATACAATTAAACAAAATGTAATATCAAAAAAGTTCAATATTTACAAGATTAGTATAAACACAGGTTCGGAAAAATTAGGCTTCTATGTTTCTAAAAAGGATGTAGAACAGTTAGAAAACTTACTGTTAAAAATACTAGAAAATAATCTTAACTATAGGAGGTATAAAGATGAATAATATTAAAAAGAATAGAGTACATCCTATGGTTATTATGGATACAGTAATTACAGGATTTAGATTGTTTGGTATTTTTATGATTCTGGCATTAAAAGAGCAAAACTGGAAATATTATTTACTAGTTTTGGCAGGGATTCTTCTACTAATAGTAATAGGTATATTTGATTATTTCTTAAAAAGTTACGAAGTTCGCGATGGGGCATTAATTTACACAAAAGGAATAATAAATAAAGAAGCAAAAAATATAAATCTTGAAAATATCCAGTCAATCGATATGAGTTCCAATGTATTGTACCAGGCTTTTAATCTGCTTTCTGTAGATATTAATCTTGTTGGAGGTAAGATTAGGATAAAACCTCTAAAAAAGGAAGTCGCATTAAATTTAATCGATATATTAAGAGATTTAAAACGCGATGAAGATACTACTGTAGTTCGCGAGAATACGGAAGAAGAGATTCAAAGAGAAATACTACGATTGTCTGTAAAAGACCTTGCATTTTATGGGTTATTACGAGTTAGGTTCTTTGCAGCTTTAGGATTAATACTTGCCTTAAATGATAAGATTCGAGATGTATTTAAGATTATTTTTGATAATGAAGCTTACTTTGATGAACTTCTTGAAAAAAATGCTGAATCAGTTGCAGGGAATATAACAGCCTTATTTATAATAATTGGAATTTTCATGATTTTAGTAGTATTAGCATCAATTATTTTTACGATTATAAAATATTACAACTTTATCCTTACGACAAAAGATCATAATCTACTGTGTAAATATGGACTCTTAACGAAAAAATCATTGGTTATTGATATTGATAGAATTCAAAGTGTAAAATTAATATATCCGTTACGTTATAGATTCTTTGGGCTAGCGAAATTATCTGTTGAGACTTTGACTAATAATGTATCGGAAGATTTAAGTGAGCAAAAATCTACGATAGATGTCTTACCTTTGGTAAAAAAGGATTTTGCACAGAATTTTGTGAAAAATAATCTAGGAATAGACTTAAATCACTATGATAGCTTAGAGAGTGAAAAAATACAAGGTAAGGCAAGAGTGGCGATGTATCGTTGGAGTTTGTTTAATTGTAGCCCTCTACTGATAATAGTATTTGCGATTTTATATTTCGCTAATATTGATTTGAAGTTAGAGTATAAAGTTTTAAGTTCGATTGCTCTTTATCTTGTCTTAGTTTCGTATAGTATTTTAGTGAAAAACTATATGTTGAAATATAATGAACTTTCATATGATAGACATTACTTTAAGAATACATTTATGAGACAATTAACAATAATAACAGAATTTATTAAGGTGAAAAAAGTAGGAACTATAAATAGTAGAACAAACTATTTTATGAAAAAAAGAGACCTATCTCATCTAGCGATAAATTCTATTGGAGTAAACTCAGATATTAAGTTGAAATATTATGATAAAGGATATAAAGAAAAATTAGAGAGAGATTTTATTGTATCGGAGGTAGGTTATGAATAGAATATTTGAAAAAAAATCACGTAATTTACCACAAAGGTCTATACAATATTTGAGAATACACTTTGGGATATATGCTCTAGTTCTATTATCACCAGTTATTGGTAAAAGTGTATATGATTATTTTAAAACTGAAATAAATTATAAGTTCCTAGGTCTAGGTATATTAGTAATATTAACGATATATGCTCTAGTCGCTTTAGTTATCCCACCTTTAGTAATTAGAAATTATTCTTATGAAGTAGACGAAATGGGTGTGTCGGAAGTTGAAGGGGCACTTTTCAAGAGTAAGAAAACTTTGCCGTATAATACTATTCAAGATGTTACTATAAATACGGGACCTATTTTAAATAAGTTTAAATTAGCCAATATACAAGTAACAGGGATATATAGCAGATTATCGATTGATTGTTTGCCTATTGAAGAAGCGGAGAAGCTGAAGGAGAAAATTCTTAAAGAAAGAAGTAAATATAATATTGAATATTAATTTTGTACTTTATCATTTGACAAATAACATAAAGTGTATTAAAATCTAATATGCTGATAAAAGAAATATAAATACTTATCAAGAGTGAGTGAGGGATAAGGCCCGTTGAACTCCGGCAACCTAATCAATTGATTAAGGTGCTTTCCTTAGCAAAGTTTACTTTGAACGATGAGGTAATAAATAAAGGCCTTGTCTATGAGATAAGGTCTTTATTTTATAATTTAAAAGATATTAAGGATTTAGAGGAGATTTGTATTAATATCAGACAAAAATATTTTAGGAGAAAAAAATGAGCAAAACATATTTATTCACATCAGAATCAGTTACAGAAGGACACCCAGATAAAATCGCTGACCAAGTTTCAGATGCGATTTTAGATGCAATTTTAGAGCAAGACCCATACGGTCGTGTAGCTTGTGAAACTTGTGTAAATACAGGATTAGCAGTACTTGTAGGAGAAGTTTCAACAACAGCGAACGTTGACTTCCAACAAATTGTACGTGATACAATTAATGAAATTGGTTATACTGATCCTAATAAAGGATACTCAGGTGATCATATTTCAGTTCTTGTTGGATTAGACAAACAATCTCCAGACATCGCTCTTGGGGTTGATAATTCATTAGAAACAAAACAACAAAAAGAAGAGAATGAAGTAGGCGCAGGAGACCAAGGTCTTATGTTTGGATTCGCAACTAACGAAACACCGACATTTATGCCACTACCAATTTATCTAAGTCAAAAACTTTCTAAACAATTAGCAGAAGTTAGAAAAAATGGAACTCTTTCATACTTAGGTCCAGATGGAAAAGTACAAGTGACAATCGAATATGATGTAAATCATAAAGTTAATAGAATTGATACAATTGTAGTTTCTACACAACACGATGCAGATGTAAGTCAAGAACAAATTCATGCAGATATTAAAAAACATGTAATTGAGCCATGTCTAGATAAAGGTTTATTAGATGAAAATACTAAGTATTTCATCAACCCAACAGGAAGATTCGTAATTGGTGGACCAGTTGGTGATGCTGGACTAACAGGACGTAAAATTATCGTTGATACATACGGTGGATTCTCACGTCACGGTGGTGGAGCATTTAGTGGTAAAGATGCTACTAAAGTAGATAGGTCTGGAGCTTATATGGCTAGATATATCGCTAAAAACATCGTAGCTAGTGGTATCTGTGATAAAGCTGAAGTTCAATTAGCTTACGCAATTGGAGTGGCTCATCCAGTATCAATTTTTGTAGAAACATTTGGCACATCAAAAGTTGACGAAGGGGATATCGTTAAAACTATTAAAGAAGAATTCCGTTTAACACCAAATGGAATTATTGAAACTTTAGATTTAAGAAAACCAATCTTCAAGAAAACAGCAGCTTACGGACATTTTGGACGTGAAGATGTAGAATTTACTTGGGAAAGAACTGACAAAGTAGAAGCATTCAAAAAATTACTTAAATAATAAAAAAAGCGTAGAATAGGCTATGACCTAGACTACGCTTTTATTTTATAAAATTATATTTTCACTAAATTAATCGAATTCTATAGATATAATATAATTTAATAATGAAGAAGAATACTATTCATAATTTAATCGTTTTAATTGAAAAATAGTTAGTAATGTAGTTTAATATAAATAAGGACAAAAAGTGAAAAAAATATGAATAAATTGTGGAGGAATTTATGAACCTGTATGAACAAATTGGAGAAGAGAAAATTGATGAATTGGTTATGTACATGTATGATGATATTATTCCCAATGATGATAGAATAAATCTATTATTTACTGAAGGATTTGATAAGATTAAAATTGAACAAAAGAAATTTTTTAGATTGTTCTTAGGGGAACCAGGTCATTCTATCTTTGCGACACCCGATTTAAGAAAAAAGCATATGAAACTTCCTATTTCTATTAAGGAAGCGAAATATTGGTTAGAAGACTTTGAGTTGGCATTAGATAGATTGGATATTGATCCTGCGATAAAAAAATTTTTTAACCAAAAAATTAATTCTTTAACAATGCAAATGATAAATACAATTTAAAATAAAAATACTCCCTACCATAATGTTTAATTTTTGGTAGAGAGTATTTTTTATGCGACAACTTCGTCTTCATCTGACTTAGAGAATACTTCTCTAAGTGTTTCAGGAGAGGCTGTAGAAACAAATTTTATTGAAGATTTTATATTAAAAAGAAAAGCTTCATCTTTGTGGATTCTGTTTGCGGTTAACGCGCCTTGAATACTAGTAAATAGCCACTCACTGACTGGATTACATACATCTTCTGGAATATTTCTGTCAAATAGCCCATCAGCGAGTAATAAACGCCAATTTTCTAATACATCACTACATTTTTCTGCGATTATTGGAGAAAGCTCTGCAGTTTCCATTGCTAATAATGTCAGTGAAAAACCACTTTGTTTGCATGCTTTACCTTTTGATATAAAGAGATCAAAAACATTTGTTAAATATTCCTCTAAAGTCCCTAGTTTTGGAGAAATTGTTTTGAATTCTTTTTTTACATTACTGTTAATTTTATCTAGTGCCTCTAGATAAATTTCATCTTTTCCTTTAGGAAAATAGTAATAAACGCTTCCTTTAGGGGCCTTAGCCTTTTTTATTATATCCTGAACACTTGTCAGAGAATAGCCCTTAGTTCAAACGTTTTGGACAGTTGTTAATATAATATTTTCTTTGACTTTATTATTTAACGTCATGTCGATTCACTCCCTTGCTTATATATTATAATTATATTATACAATTTTATATTATTAAAATCAACGATATAAAATAAAAATTTTCTAATATATTTGAATATACAAATGTATTGTTGATAGTATTTTTGTATAGTTATAGAATATAATTTTATGTGTATTTTTAAGTGTGAATTGAATAAAATAATATAATAATTATTGAAAAATAAAAAAAATGAATTTTATTACTGGATATTATTGATTTTTTGATTTCCCCTTTCAACATTTGTATTTAATAGATTTTTATAGTAAAATAAAACATGATATTTAATAAGGAGACGGGTATGTTAAAAAAGAAAATGTTTCAGCTTTGTGTTGAATTAACAAATGGTGATATGAGTTCTAAGGCTCTAAAAAAATTAACTAAGTCTAATTTAAGTAGATTAATGATACAGCCTTTTGCTAAAGTTTATGATATTAATACTGATGAAATTTTAGATGAGATTGATGATTTTAAAAATCTTAATGAGTTCTTTATTAGAAAATTACGTCCCGATGCTCGACCAATTAATCAGGATGAAGACTCGTTAGTAAGTCCTACTGATGGTATTATTTCAGAGGTAGGTGTTATAGGTGAAGATAGTACATTCGTTGTGAAAAGTCAAGTTTATAATGTTCAAACTTTAGTAGGGGATAGTGAACTTGCTGATAAATATAAGGATGGTATATATCTGATAATATATCTTAGTCCAAGAAATTATCATCGCATTCACTTCCCGATGAATAGTCAGGTAAAGGATGCTTATAGTTTAGGTAAATATTCATATCCAGTTAATAATCTAGGTCTGGAATTGGGAGATAATATTCTAAGCTATAATTATAGACAAGTGTATAAACTTAATGGAAAAATTAATTATACAATGATACCTGTAGGTGCTCAAAATGTGAATTCTATTATTCCTACATACGAGAGTATTTATGTAAAAAAAGGTGAAGAATTAGGATACTTTGAGTTTGGTTCTACTGTGGTATTATTATTTGAAAAAGATAATATATTGCTTGAAGAGAATTTAGAAAATAGAGAAATCAAGATGGGAGAGAAAATAGCTACTATTTTATAGGCTATTGAGTAGAAGAAAATGGTACTAAAAAGATATTTTTCACCAGATGATTTTATAGAAAAGTATGAGTTTATAGATGTTGAGTATATGAATATGCACAACAAAAAAGTTATTATTTCTGATTTAGATAATACTTTAATATCATGGGATAGTAAAAAAGATACAAAAGAATTGAATAAATGGCTAAAGAAGATGAAAAAAGCTGGTTTCGATATTATTGTAGTGTCTAATAATACAGAAGAACGTGTTGAAGAGTTCTGCAAAAAATTAAATCTTCAATATGTAGCTGGAGCAAAAAAGCCGTTGACAATTGGATTTAAAAGAGCTTTACAAAAATTAAATAGAAAGCCCGAAGAAGCGATTATTTTAGGAGATCAAGTTTTAACTGATGTACTAGGAGCAAAAAGTTTTGGAGTTATGAGTGTTCTTGTGAAGCCTATATCTAAAACAGATGCATTTAAAACTAGAATTAATAGATTTTTTGAAGGGTTAATAATCCAAAATTTAACAAGAAGAAAAAAATTCCCTAAAATGAAAAAAGTAGGGTATCGATTAAAATAGTAAGAAAGAAAATGGAGGCCATATTGAGTAATAAAGTTTATTGTATAGGTTGTGGTGTTGAGATTCAAAGTGAAGATCAAAATAAACAAGGTTATTTACCAAAAAGTGTAGTAGAAAAAAGTATAGATGGTAATCTTGTTTGTAAAAGATGTTTTAGATTAAAAAATTACAATGAAGTATCTGATGTTCAACTTGGAGCTGACGATTTTTATCAACTTATCAAAACACTATCAAAAAAAGATGCATTAATAGTAAAAGTAGTAGACATCTTCGACTTCTCTGGAAGTTGGATTGAAGATGTAGTGGATATTGTAGGAAATAATAAAGATATAGTACTTGTAGCTAACAAACTGGATTTATTACCTAAATCTGTTAAACAAAACAAAGTAAAACAATGGCTGTTTAAGATGCTAAAAGCTAAGGGGATTAAAGTTAAAGATATTCTTCTAATTAGTGCGATAAAAAATCAAGGTGTTGAAGAAGCAGCAAGTCGTATAGATGAATTACGAAATGGTAAGGATGTTTATATAGTAGGAGCGACAAATGTTGGTAAATCTACATTCATTAACAAACTTATTGAACTTACAACAGGGGATAAGAATGTTATTACAACTTCTCACTTCCCTGGGACAACACTAGGAATGATAGAGATACCGTTAGACCGCGCTACTAGTATTTATGATACACCAGGAATTATACTGGATTATGATATAGCTCATTATCTAGATGCACAGAGCTTAAAACTAGTAATGCCTAAAAAAGAGATTAAGGCTCGTGTATTCCAGTTAAATGCAGAGCAAAGTTTATTCTTCGGTGGTATGGCTAGAATGGATTTTGTAGAAGGGGAACGTCAAAGTTTCACATTATATGCATCTAATTTAGTAGAAATTCATCGTACAAAGCTAAGTAACGCAGATCAACTGTTTGAAAAGCACTTAGGGACATTATTGAAACCGCCGTTTGAAGATAATATTTCTATCTTCAATAATCAAGTTAAGAAAAGTTTCACAATCGATAGTAGAAAGATGGATATTGTGATTTCTGGATTAGGATGGATTACTGTTAATAGCGATAGTGGATGCAAGATTGATATTCATGTGCCAGAAGAAATCGAAGTATTTGTACGTGAATCGATAATATAGTATAAGAAAAGAGGATAAGATGTTAAAAGGAAAACAAAAAAGACAATTAAGAGCATTGGCTCATCATTTATCACCAATTTTCCAAGTAGGAAAATCAGGTGTAAATAGTGACATGATTCAAGGAATTAGAGATGCGTTAGAAAAACGTGAATTATTAAAAGTAAGTATTTTACAAAACTGTGAAGAAGATAAAGATGAGGTTGCAAAAATTTTATCAGAACGCACTTCATCTGAATTAGTTCAAGTAATTGGACACACTATTGTATTATACAAACAAAGCTCTAAGGAAAAGTATAGAAAAATAGAGTTGGTGAAATAAGATGTCAATTGCGCTTTATGGTGGTAGTTTTGATCCGATTCATATTGGTCATTTAATTACTGCCGAAACAGCACTAGATACTTATGATTTAGAGAAAGTTATTTTTATTCCCTCGTATATTACACCGTTAAAAGGTAGAGAACTTGAAGCTAGTGATAAAAGTAGGTTTGAGATGACGAAACTAAGTATTAAAGGCAACTTAAAGTTTGAAGTAAGTAACTATGAAATATCAAATGAGGGTGTAAGTTATAGTTATAATACTGTTAAGTATTTTAGTGAATTGTATAAAAATAAAAAAATCTATTTTATTATTGGAACAGATAGAGCCAAAGACTTAAAAAAATGGTATAATATAAGAGAACTAGCAAAACTTGTAACTTTTATTTTTGTTGCTCGTGATGAAGAGGATTTATGTAAGGTTGTAGAAGGGGATGAGTTTTATAAATCTATTAATTATGAGATAATGAAATCACCAATAATCGAGATAAGTTCTAGTTTAATTAGGAAAAATTTAAAAAATAAGAAAAGTATTAAGTATATGATTACAGATGAATGTAGGTCATATATAGAGGAGTTGGGTTTATATGGAATATCAAGAAATTCAAAATAGAGTAAAAGAAATATTACCAGAAAAAAGATACGAGCACACATTAAGAGTTGTGGAAGTAGCGAAACATCTTGCGAAAATTCATGGAGCAAACGTAGAAAAAGCAGCATTAGCGGCATTAGTGCATGATGTTTGTAAACCAATGGATGAAGTATTAATGAAAAAATATGTAATTTTACATAATTTAGATGGGAAACTATTAGACTACCCAGTAGAAGTGCTTCATGGACCTGTAGCAAGTGCATTTATCGAAGAAGAATTTGGTGTAGCAGATGAGGAAGTTAAACTTGCTGTAGCTAACCACACATTCGGTAGAAAGCACATGACATTATTAGAAAAAATAATCTTCATAGCTGACTATACTGATCCACAAAGAAAACACCCACATCTAGCAGAGGTTACAGAAGTATCTCAATATGATTTGGATGAAGCGGTAAGACTTGCTGCTAAGTATACGTTAGTTTATTTAATCGATAATGATGAAAGAATTTACCCATCATTATTAGATTGTTATAACTATTATAATATTAAAAACTATCGTGTTGGATTTAAAGAAAAAAATAAAGATAAAATCTTAGCTGATGAAAAAACAATCACAATTAGAAATAAGAGTGAAGCTCACTTTAAAAAAGGTGATTTATTAGAAGCTACGACTTATGAAGATCCTGATACAGTGTTTGCTACATTAGAAGTTGATTTAGTTAAGCCTGTAACAAGGGATACTTTAACAGAACGTTATGCTAAGTATTATGGTGTTACTCTAGATGAATTAATCGATAAATTAGCAAAAAGATACCCAGAAGATGATGTATTATATGTGGTAATGTTCCATATTATAAAAAAATAAAATAAAGAAAGAGGATGAAAATGGAAGTAGAAAACTTATTAAAAGTTGTTGTAGATGCATGTGATGATAAACACGGTTATGATATCGTTGCTTATGATTTAACTCAAGCAGGAGTATTATATGACTATTCTGTAATTTGTCACGCACCTACAAACAGACAAGTAGAAGCGATCGCTCAAGAAGTAAGAGAACAAGTATTAGAAAACGGTGGAGAAATTCATAGCACAGAAGGTCTAAGAGAAGCTAAATGGATTCTTATGGACTTAGGTGACGTAGTAGTAAATATCATGACTCGTGACGATAGAGAATACTATGAATTAGATGCACTATTTGAGAAATATCCTATAAAAGGTGTATAATATGTACGAAAATTTAAGTGTTGTTTATGATAAACTTATGGATGTCGACTACGATGCTTATAAAAATATTATTAGTCAAGAATTAGAAGATAGAGAAAATCTTCTAGTTCTTGATTTAGGTTGTGGTAGTGGTACTATGCTACAAACCCTAAAACAATATGGAGAAGTATTCGCAGTGGACAACAGTGAACAAATGTTAGCAATAGCTAGTGAAAAAGTTCCTGGTTGTAATTATTTTGTGATGGATTTATTAGAAATATCATCATTGAATATGGAATTTGATTTTGTATTAAGTACATTTGATGTGTTTAATTATTTATCAGATTTTGAAGAGTTTAAACTAGGATTAAAAGAAGTATACTTGTCTTTAAAAAAAGGTGGAAAATTTGTATTTGATATCCACACTCCAAAAAAAGTTACAGATATGCTAGAAAAACAAGTTTTCGGTTATGAAGATGAGGAGATTAGTTATCTTTGGTTTACATATGAGACAGAGAATGAATTGGAAGTGGAGAGTGAACTATCGTTCTTTATCAAAGAAAACAATGGTTTATATAAAAAACTAGAACAGTTTCACTCACAAAGAACTTATGAAATTCAAAGAGTTCTTGCTGAAATTCAAAATATTGGATTTAAAGTTAAAGATTATTTCTGTGACTTTGATAAAAACAATAAAAGATATACTGAATCAGATAGAATAATTTTTATTTTGGAGAAGTAGCATGGCAGTTGATTTTAAAAAAACTCTTAAGCATTTATATGCCCCTAAGACTAAACCAAGTATTGTTAATGTAGAGAAAGCTAATTATATTGCAGTTAGGGGGAGTGGGGATCCAAATGATGAAAATAGTGAATATAAGAAATCGATAAACCTTTTATATCCAGTAGCATACGCTATAAAGATGAGTAAAAAGGGAGATTATAAAATCCCTAATTACTTTGATTTTGTCGTTCCGCCGTTAGAAGGGTTTTGGTGGTAAGAAGGAGTAGAAGGTGTTGATTACGCTAATAAACAAAATTTTAAGTTTGTTTCGTTAATACGTATGCCAGATTTTGTTACAAAAGAAGTATTTGAGTGGGCTATTAAGCAAGTAACGGAAAAGAAAAAAGAAGATTTTTCGAAAGTTGAATTTTTCACCTATGATGAAGGAGAATGTGTACAATGTATGCATATTGGCCCTTATGATAAAGAGCTAGAAACTGTCGCTAAGATGCATGAATATATGATTTCTGAAGGGTATGAATTAGACATTAACGAGACAAGATTTCACCATGAAATTTATATATCTGATGTGAGAAAAACATTACCGGAGAAACTTAAAACAGTTATTAGACATCCAATTAAAGAAAAATCTTAAAGAGTTGTCTCAAAAGCCTTAAATTTTAAAAAATTTATAAGAAAACTTACAGAGACAGTGGAATATTGATATCTAAATTCGCTTTATAAAAGCTTTTAGATATATAATAAACTGTACGGGGTAACTTGACAAAATTGGTTTATGAGAAATCAAGATTTTTGAGTTACTCCTTTTTTAAGAATTGACATTATATTCCTAAAATAGTATTATAGTTACAGATGTAACTGAAAAAAAGGATGATAATAAATGGAAATTAATATTTCGGAAGCTGAATGGGAAGTAATGCGAGTAGTTTGGAGTAATGAAGAAACTACAAGTAAATTTGTGATTGATACGCTAGGAGAAGAGAAGTCTTGGACTCCTTCTACTATTAAAACCCTGCTTTCAAGGTTAGTAGAAAAAGGATTTTTAGAAACTAGAAAACAAGGAAATAAGTTTTTATATTCAGCAAAATGCGTTGAAGATGAATGTTTAGATATATTAACACAAAATTTTTTAGAGAGAATTTGTGAAAGAAGAACTCATATTATTGTTAGGAACATAATTGAAACAGATAATTTGAGTAAAAGTAATATTGATGAAATTATAGAGTTGCTTAAAGAAAAAAGAAAAACAGCAGCTGAGGTTATTACGTGTAAGTGTCTAAAAGGACAATGTAGTTGTGCGGCGAAACACGGATAAGAGAGGGATTATTACATGGAAAATAGTAAACAAAAAATACTAATAACGGGAGCTTCTAGCGGTTTAGGCCGTGAATTGGCGCACCAATATGCACAAAAAGGGAATGTGGAATTGATATTGGTAGCACGTAGAAAAGAAGCTCTAGAAAAAGTTGCTAAAAAATGTGAAGCTTTTGAAAATGTCAAGACTAGAGTATATAGTGTGGATATTGGTTCTCAAGAACAGGTAGAGCACCTACTTTCATCTGTAAAAGATATAGATATACTTATCAATGGCGCAGGCTATGGGATTATGAAAGATTTTAGTGAATTTAGCGATCATGATGTTGTTAATATGTTTGATACGAATGTTATAGGAACTATTCAATTAACTACTGAAATAGCTAAAAGAATGAGAGAAAAGAAATCTGGAACTATTGTTACTATTGCTTCTCTGGCAGGAAAAATAGCAACACCAAAGAGTTCTGTCTACTCTGCTACAAAATTTGCTCTAATTGGATACTTTAATTCTTTACGTCTAGAACTAAAAAATGACAATGTTCATGTTATGACTGTAAATCCCGGACCAGTAGCTACAAATTTCTTTAATATCGCTGATGAAGACAAGAGTTATCAAAAAGCAATGGGTGGTAAAACATTAACGCCTAAACTAGTTGTCAGTAAGATAATAAAAGGTATTGAGCAGAAAAAACGTGAAGTTAATTTACCATTTAAGCTAGTTTTAGCTGTTAAAATTAGTCAATTATTCCCAAGATTAAGCGATAGAATACTTTTAAGAATGTTTAAATAAGAATATTGAATCGAGATTGGATTATATCTAATTTCGATTTTTTTTATTTTTTTAAAGAAAAGAAAAATAATTTCATTAAAAAAGTTCGTTTTTTAAATATTATCATTATAAAATTATACAAAGTGCATTGAAAAACCGTATATTTGTGATATTGTTTAACTATTAATTTACAAATAAGAAAGTGAGAAAAAAGTTATTATGAAGAAAAAAATTACACACTAGCGTCAGCTACAATCGTAGGGTTAGCAATAGCAACTTCAGGAGGAGCTGCATTCGCAGATGAGTCAACACCAGCTCCAGCAACTTCACCAGTAGCTACACCATCATCAGAGCCATCTGAGGTTTCAGTAGCTCCAAAAACAGGAGCTGTAAAACCATCATTATTACCAACCGATACTACAGCACCATCATCAGCAGTTGCACCAAAAACAACTGAAAAAGACATAGTATTAGTGCATACTAATGATGTCCATGGACGTATCGTAGAGGAAAAAGGTCGTGATAAAAATACATCAGTTGTTGGTGATGCTAAATTAGCAACAGTAATTGAAAATGAACGTGCCAAAAAAGATCAAACAACAGTAGTTCTAGATGCAGGGGATGCATTCCAAGGCTTACCTATCTCTAATTCAACAAAAGAGGAAGCGCGTGCTGAAATTTTAAATAAAATGAATTACGATGCTATGGCTGTAGGAAACCACGAATTTGACTTTGGTTTAGATGAAGCTAAAAAGTATAAACAAATTTTAAAATTTCCTCTATTAAGCTCAAAAGGATATAACACAGTTGAAACATCTAAAAAAGATGGTATTACAACCCATGTGTATGGAGTAAAAAAATCTAGAGATACAAATATTGAGAGAAAACTACCAAACACTGGTATTAATTCAGTAGCTACAGCATCATTTGGTGTAGTTGCATTATTAACTGCAGTATTATTAAGAAAAAAGAAAAAATAGATAAAGAGATTAAGAAATATATAGTATTAAAGTTTTTCAAAAAACATTGACAAGGTTTTTCTAACTTGTTATACTTAAATAACAAAATTAAAATTACACTTTGGAAAGAAGAGTAATAGTTGATATTTGCTTAGAGAGTCTCGTTAGGTGGAAAGGGATCAAATTTGATACTATGAAGATGGTCTTTTCGTGTTAGTAGTTGAATAGTTAGACTACTACGGGTAGCCCGTTAGAGCAGAGAGTACTTATATAGTAATATTTTAAGTACTAATTGAGATAGTACTTGTGAAAATACTATAAATCAAGGTGGTAACACGTCTATAGATACGTCCTTGTGGAAGTTAATTGCTTCTACGAGGGCTTTTTTCTTTGTGTAATGATATTAATCTTTATAATATTATTGGCTTTGTTTAATAATATTGTAATTGTAGGATAAGTATTAAAATAATTTTGTAAATATGGTTATTTGTTTAATTTGTAAGATAGATTATAGGTATATTAAATTTTACAAAAAGAAATATTAAAAAAGTTATGCTTTGCTAAATATTATACAAATTTCATGAGTAATACATTCAAAGGATATATTGAAGGAATTTATGAAGTTATTATATTTTACGAGAATTATAGTATTGATAATAAATGTTATTGGATGGAAAAATTTTCTTAAATATGGTAAAATAAAGTATTGAGAAATCAACGATTAAATTTCTAATGAAAGAGATTAAAGGAGATTATATGATTAATAAATTAGGATGGAAAATTGGTGGAGAACAAGGTGAAGGGCTAGAAAGTACAGCTGAAATTTTCTCTACAGTAATAAATACACTAGGTTACCACATGTATTCTACAAGAGACTTCGCAAGTAGAATTAAAGGTGGACACAGTAATAGTAAAATTTGTATTTCGGAAGAAAAAATAAATGTTATAGATTATAAGACAGATATTCTTATAGCATTTGACCAATCTACATTGGACAGTTATATTCCAGAATTAGATGAAAATAGTATTATTATTGCGGATGCTAAAATTAAACCAGAGATTTCAGAAGAAATTAAAGGATTAGTTGCAGTATTCCCAATAACGGAGTTGGCAAAAGAGATAGCTAATCCGATTATCAAAAATATAATTACACTTGGTATTTGCTCAGCGTTATTAGATATTGATTCAAAAATATTTTACGACATGATTGAAGCAAAATTTTCAAGTAAAGGTGAAGAAATAGTAAATATTAATATTCAAGCCTTTGATAAAGGGCGTGAGATTATGAATGATTTTATGATTGAAAATAATATTAATGACAAATATTATTTAAAAAAATTAAATCCAACTCACAAAAATATGTGGTTAATAGGAAACCATGCGGCAGGTCTTGGTGCATTAGCAGCAGGTTGTAGAATGTATGCAGGATATCCAATTACACCAGCTACAGAAATTATGGAATATTTATTCGACAAACTTCCACTAGTAAATGGTGCATATATCCAAACAGAGGATGAGATTGCAGCGTTAGGTGTAGCTATTGGAGCGAACTTCGCGGGAGTACGTGCTATGACAGCTACTTCAGGACCTGGTATCTCATTAATGACTGAGTTCTTAGGTATGGCAGCAATGGCAGAGCAACCAGTTGTTATAGTCGATGTTCAAAGGGGTGGACCTTCTTCAGGGCTTCCGACAAAAACCGAGCAATCAGATATTTTCCACGCAGTATACGGTGGAACAGGGGACGCTTCTCGTATTGTATTAGCTCCAACATCTGTTGAAGATTGTTTCTACACTATGATTGATGCGTTTAATATGGCGGAAAAGTATCAAACGCCAGTTATTGTTTTAATGGATTTACAATTAGGTATGAATAAAGAAACTGTACCTAACTTTGATTTCAGTCAAGTGAAAATCGATCGTGGTAATCTATTAAAACAAGAAGAAATCACAGAAGAGGATATTATTTACTTCAAACGTTATGCGACTGATGTATTAGTTTCAAACAGAACTATCCCAGGTCAAAAAGGTGGAATCCACAACGCAAACAGTTATGAACACTCTGTTGTAGGATTACCTTCTGAGGTGAAACGTAACACAGTACGTCAAAAAGAAAAACGTGCTAATAAGATAGAATCAGCATTAGTAGAAAGACCATTTGTCCTAAATGAACACAATGAAGAAAAAGATATTCTTCTAGTAGGTGTAAATTCAACATACGGTGTTCTAAATAAAGCAGCTAAGCAATTACAAGAACAAGGTATGAAAATTGATACTATGCATATTCGTCAAATCTATCCAGTAGCTCAAGCTATTCGAGATACATTTGACAAATATAGAAAAATATATATTGTTGAACATAATCACAATAAACAGTTACGTACAGTGATTGCAAGTAAATATCACAATTCAGAAAAAATAGGAAGTTTACTAAAATATGATGGGGATATTTATTATACTCACCAACTTGTTGAACAATTACTAGAGGAGGAGAAATAATTTGAAAGTAACATTAAAAGACTATAAAAATGATGTTAAGCCCGATTGGTGTGCTGGCTGTGGAGACTTCTCGGTACTTGCGGGTATAAATAGAGCTGTTGTAAATCTGGGAATTAAACCTGAAAATGTTGTGATTTCTGCAGGGATTGGATGTTCTGGGAAAATTAGTGGATACACAAGAGCATATGGGGTTCAAGGATTGCATGGACGTTCACTACCAGTTGCACAAGGGATAAAACTAGCCAACCAAGACCTAACAGTTTTCGCAATGGGTGGAGATGGTGACGGATATGCTATCGGAATTGGACACGCTGTTCATGCTATGAAACGTAATGTAAATATGACATACGTAGTAATGGATAACCAACTTTATGCATTAACAAAAGGACAAATGTCACCTAAATCTGATGAAGGTTTAGTAACTACGACAACCCTAGAAGGTGTAATGGAAAAACCATTGTCAGCTATGAAAATTGCATTATCTTGTGAAGTTACATTCTTAGCGCAAGCATTCACTGGTGATATGAAAGAGATGATGCAAATCTTCGAAGAAGCTATCAATCATGATGGATTTTCACTAGTTAACGTGTTTAGCCCATGTAAAACATATAACTACAAAAATACACCAGCGTGGTATAAAGAAAACTTAACAAAACTTTCTGATATCGAAGGTTATGATAATACTAATAAATTAGAAGCGTATAGAGTCTTAGAAGAACATAATGATCTTGTTACAGGGGTAATCTATAAAAATGAGAAAAAACCTCATTACGAAGACACTTTACGTAATTATAAACGAGATGAACCTATTGCTCATCAAAATCTAGAATTTAGTGAGGAATTATTTAACTCGTTATGTGATGAATTCAGATAAGAGGTAAAATATGAAATTAAAAAGAATATTATTGCCATTAGCTGCAGCTTATGCAGGATATAGAGTTTATCAAAAAACAGAAGAACAAGAATTAAACAATGATCACATAGACAGGTGTAGAAACAAATTAATTGCATTAGGTTATGATGTTATAGATAGTTATACGCTAAACTTAAAAGAAAACTCATATTTAATGTTCTATTTTGATAATAACAATATCGAGTATGAAGTACGTTATAATAAAGAAAGTGAAACAATAGAGTACATAAAAGAGGTATAAGAAAATGAGTAAATCAATAGAAAGATTCAGAGAATTAACAATGTTAGACGGAACATCAGGATTTGAAAGTGAAATTTCAAAATATTTAGAAGAAAATTTATCTAAATATGCTGATGAGATTAAGTTCGATAATCTTGGTGGAATCTATGCTATTAAAAAGTCTAAAAAAGAAAATGCTAAAACAGTTATGATTTCAGCTCATATGGATGAAGTTGGATTTATCGTAACTAAAGTATTACCAAATGGTATGCTTAAATTTGAAACACTTGGTGGTTTTAGGGAAGATGTTCTTTTAGCTCAAACTTACACAGTAACTTCATATGAAGGGAAAAAATTCACTGGAGTAATAGGATCAATTCCTAAACACTTCACTGCAGGAGTAGCGCAAAATGTAAAAATTAGCGATATGACTATAGATGTAGGTGCATCTTCAAGAGAAGAAGCTTTAGAAATGGGAATTTGCGAAGGTGCATTTGTTACACCAAAAACAACATTCGAACAACTTACTGAAA
This sequence comes from Gemella parahaemolysans, assembly GCF_053758945.1. Lineage (NCBI taxonomy): Bacteria > Bacillati > Bacillota > Bacilli > Caryophanales > Gemellaceae > Gemella > Gemella parahaemolysans. The sequence continues at coordinate 12,319 of NZ_JBSMTP010000004.1, read as the reverse complement.
ACAGATTTATGAGTAAAGCTGTTGATAATCGTTACGGATGTGTAATTATTACAGAAATCTTAGAAGAATTTGCTGATAAAGAATTAGACTTCAATCTAGTAGTTTGTGCTACTGTTCAAGAAGAAGTAGGTCTTCGTGGAGCAACTGTGGCAGCAAATATGATTAAACCTGATGTATGTTTCGTTGTAGACTGTAGTCCAGCAAACGACATGGATGGAAAAGAAACTAGTAACGGACGCTTAGGAGAAGGATTCTTAGTAAGATTAGTTGATAGAACTATGGTACTTCGTGCTAATATGAGAGAAAAAATCGTAGCACTTGCTGAAGAAAATGGAATTAAATACCAATACTTCACTTCACCAGGAGGAACAGATGCTGGTAATATTCACCAAGCATTAAATGGTATTCCAACAACTGTAATCGGTATTTGTGCACGTTATATTCACACTCATAATGCAGTATTCGATATCCGTGATTACTACGCAGCTAAATCAATTTTAGGAAAATTATTGGAAACTATCGATGATAAATTCATTGAAGATGTAAGAAAATAAAAAGAAAAATGAGGATAGAAAAAATTTCTATCCTCATTTTTTTATCTTTTTCTTTTACTTCTTCTATATTGTTGAGGTTCTTCCTCGTAATAGTTATTGTTGTTACTCTCGTATATAGGATTTAAAGGATGAGAATCATCAATATATTGAGCTTCATCATATTCTTCTTCGTAGTTTTCGTAATATTCATCTTCCATATATTCTTCGTGTATAGTAGCATTAATTTTGACAATTATTCCAAAGAGAATACTATTGGCTATTAATGAACTTCCACCATAACTTATAAATGGCATGCTTATACCAATTACAGGAATAATACTAAGTGTTGAAAAAATATTGATGAAGAATGAGAAGCAAAAACTACAAATAGCTAATAAAATAAAGTAATAGCTGTAGTTACCTTGTTCACATTTTTTCATTATATTGAATAATCTTAGTATGAATATAAAGAAGATAATTAAGAATATTGCAGCACCGATAAATCCAAAGTTTTTAGCAACTATAGAAAAGATAAAATCATTAAACTGTTCATCTATATAGTTTTTATTTTTAGCGAATGTTCCTGTAAGCCCACCTAATTTAATCTCACTAAGAACTTGAGTGATTTGGTAAGAATAATCTAGCTTGTATGCTTCAGGATTTAACCATGAAAGGATACGATTAAGCTGATAAGATTTTAATCCAACTAGACTTAGAAGTCTTGGGAAATATAAGGCAGCAAGAATAATAATTGCTAGCCCAGCTATAACTACAGAGTAAATTCTGAATAATGTCTTTCCTTTATTGCAGACTAAAAATACTAAACCTAAGAATAAAAAGATGAAAAATAAACCATTACCTAAGTCATTTTCTTTTAGAACTAGTACGAAAGGTATTGAAATTATTAATGATATTTTTAAAAGTTTAACAGTATCTGTATTATCTTTAAAACTCTTTTCTTTTATCAACATACTAATCATAGCTACTGTGGCTATTTTACCAAATTCAGATGGTTGTAAGGTGAATAGTCCGAGATTGTACCAGCTACGTGCACCATTTACGATAGGAGCAAAATTATTGGGTACTAAGAATATTCCAACCAAAAGAACTAGTGTAAATAAATAGAATGCTATAGAGAATTTTTCTATAAAATCTATTGATATTTTCTGAAGTAAGTATATTATTCCAAGACCAATGAAATAGAAAACAAATTGCTTAAGGAATAATGTAGGTGTTTTATTGTTATTATATTCAGCTAGTAATATAAATAATAAACTAGAAAAACTAAATATAAAATAAAAAATCAATATCGATAAATTTGTTTTATTTTTTATAAAATTTAACATAAGTCAACTCCTTTGATGTAATTATACAATATTTATTTCAAAAAAAGAAATCAAATAGTTTTTTTAATTAATATTTTAATTAAAAAATAAATATGTATTAGATTTATAAGGGGAAATTACTTTTGCTAGGATAAATTTTTGTTTTATTTTTTTAGAAGCAGATTTTTAATATATAATTATATATTTTGTGTAATTAACATTTTTAGTTGATGGTGTATAAAAAACAGTATCTTTTAAAAAAATTATTTAGAATTGTTAACAAATGTAAATTAAGTAATGAAAGTTAATTAATTAAAGTGGAGTAATAAAAATAAAGTTTATTCAAGTGAGGAAATAATGTTGAAATATAACAATATATTATTTTTTATTATATTGATATGATATATACAATTATTATTTTAGTTTTATATGTAATAATGGTTCGTTTTTAGTTCGAAAGAAAAAATATGAATGAATAATTATACACTTAGAAAAAAGTTTTCAGAATAGGTATCATAAACATATTTTTGAACTATAAAATTATATCTTTAAAACAGTTAAAATAAAATTTTTTTTAAAACTTAAAATAAAGAATAAATTACGTATATTTTTATGTTTTTATAAAGTTTTTTTTTTTTTTGTATAAATACTTTTAAATAAAGGGTTTTCTACATGTTTAAATATTTAAGCATTTTAAAATATCTCTATATTTTCCATTTTTTTAATTTTTTAGAGATTTTATTATGGAATCAAGTATTGATAAATGTAAGTTTTTATTTGATTTAAGAGTTTTGGTGTATTATAATTATTATGTTTAGGATTGTTGTGAAGTATACACTAGTTTATTTATGCAAGTATTATATATATGTAATTATTATCTTGTTATATTATTTATGTAACTATATCCTAAATATCTAGATGTGATTATACAACATCTAATTAAATAATAAAAAAATATAAAGGAGATACAAATATATATTATGAGATATGAATATAAAGATGGCGAAAAACTGACGCGCTTTTCAATAAGAAAATATCACTTTGGTGCAGCCAGCGTAGCTGTAGCATCGCTTATTTTCTTTGGTGGTGGAATGTCAGCTAAGGCAGAAAATATTCCAGTGTCACAAGATAGTCAAAATGTTGGAAATACTTCGAATGCTGCGCCAAATGTCGATAAGGATGCTAGCGGTGATTCTGGGAATGCAAACAAGACTATTAAAGTCGATGTGCCAGTAGCGGCGCTACCAGCGGTAAAAGTAGAAAAAGAAGAACTAAGTAAACTAGCTATTAAATTAGAAACTTTAGTGAAGTCTACGGAAAAAGAAAAAATCAGTAATATTTCAAAAGATCTAGATAAGGTTCTATCAGATGCTAAAGAAGTATTAAAAAATGAAAAAGCAACAGCTGAAGAAGTTAAGACGCAAGTTGAAGAATTAACTAAAGCTACAAAGAAATTAGAAGAGACTGTTGCTGAAACTGATAAAAAAGCTGAAGAAACTAAGCAAATAGGAGAAAATCGTAGTGCTACGGTGGAAGCTGCCAATACAGAAACCTCAACACCAGCTAGAAGCTCTCGAGGAAGAAGAGGAAGAACTACAGAAGTTCAACCAGAAGCTAGCACAAGCGAAACTCCAAAAGTAGAAGCAGCGGCTTCTAACAAAGAAACTGCATCAAAAGAATTACCGACGTATAAAAACGGAGCAGATACTTATAAATTAGCTGAAGAGATGGGGAATATTGTCACTTATCTTAGAAAAAATGGGGCAGATGCTGCTAAGGTAGCTGTAATCAAAGCTAATTATGACAAGTTAAACGAAATTTTAGGGGCTCATGAAGATGGTGTATTATCTGAAGAAGATTTCAATAAAGCACTAGCAGACCTTAAACAAGCTCGTGACTTTACTGAAGGATTCCTTAAAAATCAATCTAGTACTCAATCTGAAGCGTTACCAGTAACTCGTCGTTCACGTGCGATTGGGCAAATTCGTGAGGGGTCAAATCATTTTAACATTGCTAAAGAGTACTATTATGAAGATGGTACGAAAGGTTCTTCACCATATGATAAATATACGTATGTATTCCATACGTTTACAGAAAGTTTAGTAGCTAATAACGCTAATCACTCGCCTGTAAGAGATGTTAGACGTTTAGTATATGAAGAAGTAAACGAAGTTAATGGTGGATATTTATGGACGATTACCTTTAATGCTGCCCATGAAGATCAACAAGACGGATATGCTTTCTTCTCAATTCCAAAGGGACAAAGAGTAGAAAATAACAGTATTAATATTGTTAAAACAGATCAAAATGGTAACGAAGCAGAAATAAGCGGATCTGGAGATTTGCTAAATAGACTTCAGAATATTCATCCCAACTCTAGCCTTAGAGGAAGAGAAATTGGAATAAGAAGAAACGGTGGACCTGAGGAAGAGAGCTTAGAAGGATTAGCTAAAAGTAAAGCTTATGCAGGGTATTATTACCGTCGTCTGGAAGAAGCTAATGGCGAAACACGTAAATCAGATGACATGTTCAATAGAATTGCTGATAATACTCAATCTGTTTATCGTTTCCAACTTCACGGGCGTGATTCGTATTCTATCTCGTTCAAAACGACTAACACGAACAATACGAGAATGGATAAATTGTACTATGCATCTGGATACCGTGTTCAACAATGGGGACGTCGTATCTTAGCGGAACAATGGCATGGACGTCATGCGTATGATAAAGATGATACAGACAGATTCCCACTACACGTAGTAGGAAATGGTACATTCCTGATTAAACAAGGAAAACACTATAATACAGCATATCCACAAGGGGCATATGGTTTTGGTGGACGTAATTTTGACTATCAACCATTTAAAGCTGATGGTATCTTAGGTTATGATGCTACTGGTGCCTATAACAGTAACTTTGATATGCACCAATATACTGCTCGAGTAGGAAGTGATACACCTTCATCAGATAATAAAGCAACTACAGCAGGACAAAAATTTGAATTCTACGATAAAGAGGGGAATAAATTATCAGCCTCTCAAATCGGGATGCATGGTGCTGATAAGCCAGGTTTAGTAGAATATAAAGTAAAACGTACATTCGCTGATAAATCATCAGACTTCTTGAATATTAAGTTTGCTATTCAGCCGAAAACTCCTACATTTACTGAAAACTTATCGAAAGCTCGTGGTCAAGTTAAAACATTAACTGTTTCAAATGGTACTGATGGTTATCCGATCACTTTATTCCGTGAATATGTGGAAAATGGAGTTCCAAAAACAGAACGAGTAAAAACAGTTAACGCAGGTCGAAATGGAAGTGCAGTCTTTAATGATGTTTTAATTAAAAGTGGTAAATATTACGCACAGTCTATTATTCCAACTTCAGCGTACTTAGATTATAAAAATAATAAACATACAGATGTAAGATCTGATAAATCAGCTCTTGTAACTGTAGGTGGCGACGGTATGGCTCCGACTATAAAAGTTGGAGAAACAGGAAAAGCTTTAGCAACAACACCTGCTAATAATCAAGTAACATTATTCGTAACACCAAATAATAAAGGTGAAGTTTCTCTAGACGTTCAAATCCAGGATGATGAATTAGGAGATGGAATGAATGCATTCTCTTCAGCGGCTAATGGAAATGCAAAATATAGTATTACGGGTGCCCACAATTCTGGAGCTACAACATTTACTGCTAAAGGTGGAGTAACAGGTGGTAAAACTGTAAATGCTCTATTAAAAGTGAAATTAAACGGAACTACAATTCCTAATGGTGGATTAACAGTCACATTAAATGCAAAAGATAAAGCTGATAACTGGACAAACACAGCAACACCATCTAAAACACTAACAGTAAAACTTCTATCAGCAGTTCCAAATGAGCCTGCAGTACGTGAGATTACAGGTGCTGACGTTCAAAACGGTGCAATAAAACCAGAAGTAAAAAATCAAGTATTACAAAATGTTAAAAATGCCAACCCAGACTTAGTTAATGCTGGAGTGAAGTTTGAGTACGATACAACAGCAGGAAATACGGATAAAATCAAAGTAACTTATCCAGATGGACAAACTCGTCTATTAACACCTATGAAAGGGAGAAAACCTACAGCACCTTCAGTAGTTGGCCCTGCAGATGGTACGGTAAGTATTACTCCACAAGGAGATACAGATAAAGTAATATTCCAATACGTTCCTACAAATGAAACTAATCCTAAAACGATTATCGCTAAAAAGGATGGAAACTCATGGGCAATTCAAGGTACTCGTCCAAATGGAATTACAGTAGATAGTAGAAGTGGTAAAATTACGATTACAGAACCAACTGTAAAAGACCAATCTACAGTAACAGCAACAGCTACATTCTTAAACAGTGATACAAGTGACGCTGCTCGAGATACAGCGAAAAACCCTGATAGAGAAGCTCCAACTGTATCGATAAAAACTGGTGATGGTAGAGTTCGTACATTAACAGCGAATGCTGCAGATAATAAATTCTTAGTTTATCGTGGTGCTACATTTAACCCAACATTTATTGTTAATGATAACTCAGGAACAACTGATAACTTCATGATTAGAAATATTCCTAATGGAGTATGGTTTAATAAACAAGGTGGAAGAGATGTTCCTCATACAGGCGTTAGCAATGGTAGAGAAATTACTTTCTCTAACCAAGTAGTGGATCCTATTACACCATTAGGAACTCGTGAAGCAATTGTGTCTGTTCGTGATAAAAACGGAAATGCTGCAGAGTATAAATTCCAATACATTATTGCTGATGTATTATTGAAAAACTCTCCAAAATCTGTAGCTACAGGAAGTGAACTTGGAGATTCTCACCAATTCGTGGCATCAACACTTAATGGAACTACTTCAAATGCTGATGTGTATTTCCCAGGTGATATGAAGTTCTTATGGGCAAATAATGAAACTAGTAAGACGACATTACCAAATTCAGCTCAAACTGTAACGAAGGAAGCTATTGTAGAATTCCCAGATACAGCACTAAATGGTAGAACAACAGCAGCTGGTATTACAATCTATGCACCAAAACAAATTAAAAAGAATGTTACATTTAACTTAGCAGATAATGCAAAACCTCAGGCAACATTAAATGGTATTTCAATCGGGCAAACAGCTGGGGATCCAATCTTCACAGTGTTTAGAGGTGCTAACTTTAACCCGCAACTAGAAGCATGGGATAACTCAGGGAAAATCACTAATGTAACAATTTCAGGGTTACCAACGAATGTAACAGCTACGCCTTTCCCAGGTGGAGTCCAAACAGGAAGCGAAAACAGTAAATACACTGCAAGGTTATCTAACGGGGTAGTTCCTGCTGATCAGGCTTTAGGTGAATATGAAGCAACATTGACAGTTCAAGGTGATGGATCAAAAGATACGAGTGTATTGAAATTCAAATACCGTGTTGTTGACATGGAGTTTAAAAATGGATATGAAACAACTGATACTGGACAACAAACAGGTAAGAGTTATGTTATCGGACTTAAAAACGGTCAATCAGTAAATCTAGCTAATGGTGACAATAATATCAATCCTAAAGATTACTGGAAAGTTATTGATGATGCTAATAAAACTGACAGAGGATATGCTTATCTTCCTGAAGGTGTGAGTTATAGTATCGGTGGTGGAGCTATTTCATCTAATCCAGCAGATAAGTCTAAAGGAGCTTCTGTTGCGATGGGACACTATGCACGAGGTGTTTCTGTAGATTTCACTAGAGCTGGAGAGGGTGATAAAGTTGGAGATATTGCAAATGATAATAGTACTTCAAGAACGATCTTCACTCCAAGAACTATAGATCGAAGACTATTAGTTGCCGTAGATCCATCTGCACCTACAATTGATGGCGGAGAAGATCTACTTTACGGTAAAGCAGGAGAGAGACCTGATATTAAAGTTAAAGAAATTGTTAATATTGGTGAAAGTGATGCGGATGTGGGAACAGTAAATAAATTTGCTATTCGTACTATTCAACTTTATAGTGATCGTGACCCAAACACCCCAATCGCTGAACATGCATTTGCACAAGGAAGTAGAGAAACAGAATATACTTTCCGTGGAAGCGATTATGCTACATCTCGACCTAATGGTCTTTTACCGGATGAAACACTTTACTCTAGAGTAAAAGTTACGCACCGTGGAGTATCTACTTTATCTGGAAATAGTAATGAAAAAGAAGTTACAGCAAAACTACCTGTAACTGAAAACTCAACAAATCGTATAATTCAAGCAAATGATCAAAAATTAAACGATGCAGAAAAAACAGGTATTCGTATTGCATTAAGAAATGCTAACCAACGTCTAAATCTAAATGATGAAGATATTGAAATCTCTGATAGTGGAGAAATCGTAATTACAAAAGACAAAAAACGTGCTTTCTTACAAGCAAATCCAAACAAAAAAGAGGGTAATACAACGACAGGATTTATTACTCGTTTTGCGGATATTAGAAAAGACTACAAATTTGAAAATATCGAAGGATTAAAAGTTCCAGGACGTGATACAGATAAAGGATTCGCATGGTCAAATAGTACATCTAAAGATAATGTGAATGGCGATCGTAGCTTAATTTATTACTACGATGCAACAAAAGGTCAGTCGTTTAACTTTAACGAAGTATTGAATTTATTAAATCTTAAAGAAGGTTGGACGGTTAACCATACTGAAAATCCATCATTTATTGCAACTCAAGGTGTGAATAAAGTAAAAGGAGAACAAGGTAGAGATGGATTTAGCCAAGAAAAACCATCAACAGCTTTCCTTAAAGATGGAAATTACATTAATGTTATTGATTTAGTAGAAAAAGCAAGTTTAGGTGGAGCTAAAAATGTATCAAATTCTGCGAACAAATTAGTTGAGAATGGTAAAGCTGGGGGAACAGGTACAACTCTTCAAAATGTGACAATTGCTGCAGCAAATGGATTACCACAATTTACATTAAATAATGTAGTAAATGGTGAACAAGCTATTCATAAAGCGCAAGTTTACTTACGTCCAAAATGGGTGACATCAGGAACATTGGCAGAACGTAATGGTGAAACAAAAGATAATACAACAAACGTTGTAAACTTATATTTCGTACCAATCGATTCAATAAAACCAATAGTAGGACGTTCAGATTCTAATAATTTAGGAACATCAGCAGACGATGCTCCAAGATTAACAGATACTTCTATAACAGCATCTTCACTTGTAAAAGTAACAGATAACTATGATAAAGATGACGTAACGGATTCAAATTCTAATAGCGTTCGTAATAAACTTAATGTTTGGGTGAAAAAAGATGGTGTTGAAACTCAAGTAGTTAGAAATGGTCAAGAACTTACTACAACTACAGGTGAAACAGTCTTAGGCAGTCTTATTAAAACTGCTGACCCAGCAACTTATGAACTAGTAGGTCAAGCAACAGATACTTCTGGAAATATTTCTGAAAAAGAAAGTCTAGGATTCTTCAAAGTTGGTTATAACTTAACGGTTCGTCCGGTAATTAATTTAATTCAATTTGAAAAATTAACAGACGATGAAAAGAGAACATTAATTCAAGTCAATGAAGGCGGACAAACTGATGAATTACCAGCTGGTTCTACAGTTCAGCTTACATTTGATACAGATACTGATGGACAAGGCAAAAAAGCTGTTGCGACTATCAAATTACCAAATGGAGCTACAACTACTAAAGAAGTTACTTATAATGTAGATTTATCATTCCCAGTAGCTAGCAAAGTATATGATTTTGCAGGAGTACGTCGTAATAGTACGGATCCTAACTACTATTTAAATCGTGGACTAGTTCAAGGTATGAATTGGTATGTGAAAAAAGAAACAGAAGAAAATGGGCAAAAAGTATTCAAAGATGTACCACCGAAAGCTAATCCTAATGAGCATGTTATGCCTAGAGAAATTAATAAAGACATTGATCCGACAACAGGAGGAGTAGGTGAATATAAATATATTCTAGGAGCAACTTATCCAAAAGGTAGATATACTGCAACGGCTACAGATGAATTATCGAAATTAAGACGTGAAGGTGAAATTGTTCATACGGTGTTTGATGTAAAAGCAAATACTAATGAAATCACAGTAAACTCAGGAGATTCTTTAACAGATAGCCAAGCAGAAACAGCTGTAATAAAAACAGACAATTCTCCAGAACTTCCAACTGGAACTACGTATGAATGGGTAAATCAAGATGGTTCAGCTCTTACTGATAAGACTGTGACAGGACAGGGCTCAGTAACTCGTTATGTAAAAGTAACATTACCGAAGACAGTAGAAAATGGTCCTTGGGCAACTCAAGTACAACAATCAAAAATTGTACCAGTTACGGTGCAACTAGAAAAAGAAGCGCCAACAGCGAAAATTAAATTAGGAAACAACACGCCAGTAGCTTTAACAGAAAATGCTGAAGATAATCGTTTTGTTATATTTAAAGGTGCAACGTTTAATCCAACATTTATAGTGGATGATAATTCTGGAACAACGGCTTCTATTAATATCACTAATCTTCCAAATGGTCGAAGTGTAAATAAAACAGAAGCAATGCCTAATGGAACGAATGTTAATCTAGAAGGTGATGATGCAGCTACAAGTGGTGCTACTACAGGAACACGTGAAGCAAGCGTAGTTGTAACTGATGCTGCAGGAAATACTAAAACGTATAAATTTAAGTATACAGTTGTGGATGTTAATCTTGTTAATAGTCCAAAAGAAGTACCTTTAGATACTAAATTAGGTGATTCTCACGCATTCGCGGCAGTAGATAAAGCGGATCTTACAGTAAGCAATCCAGATTCTCTATATCCAGGTGGAATGATCTTCGAATGGAAAAAGAATGATCAGGTTGTTTCAAATGATACAAAACTAAATGAACCGGGTAGAATAACTGGTTATAAAGCGGTTGTTAAATTCAAAGGCGGTGCAGGATTCTATACTGTAAATGGTGTTAAAACATTTACACCTACAACGATTGAAAAAGACGTAATATTCCTTGTTAAACCAACAGCGCCAACAGTGACTCCAAAAGATAATGGTGATGTAGAAATTACACCAACAAATCAAACAAATGTCGATAAAGTTAGTGTAACATTTACGCCACAAGAAGGAACAAATCCGTCAGAAGTAATATACACGGCTAAGAAAAATAGTAGCGGAGTATGGGAATTTGGTTCAGGTGCGCCACTGACAGTTGATCCAACAACAGGTGTATTTAAACTAAAAGACATTAAGGTTAAAGATGGTTCAACAGTAACTGCTAAGGCTATTACGACAGATGCTACAGGTGGTGTTGAGAGTACCCCTGTAACAGCAATAGCAGGTAATGGAGATGCAATTCTACCAACAGTTGATTTCAAGAATGTAGAAATAGATGCACAAGGAAACCGTGTAGTATATATCACACCAACTGAAGAAACAAATCTTGATATTGCAACAATAACAGATAATTCTAATAAATTATTAGAAGCAGTAATCTTCGATCAAAGTACAAAAGATATAACACTAGGAAATTATGGACTTACTTATAATAAACTTGTACGAAATGGAGATACTATTACGCCTGCACCTTATACACTAAATGTTACAGGTACACTAAGTAGAGAAAAATCTGCTAATACATTATGGAATAATGGTGACGTAATTGTAAGTCGATATGTTTCAGCAATGGATGCTGCAGAAAATAATATTAAGGAAAAAAATGGAAGTAGAGATAATGTCACTACAAATCCTTACCGTGTAATTTTCAAAGTTAAAACACAAGCAGCGAAGTACACACCAACTACGGTTGCTCCAGTAATTGAAAGAGATATTACAGAACCGGGTGCATCATTATCAGATGAAGAATTTAATAAAATTAAAGACACATTAACATTTACTGCAGATAAAGGAACAGTTAATGTTAATAAAGATGTAACAGGATTAACATTTATATCTGATAAAGTAGTAAAAACAAAAGAAAATGGTTCATTGTATGTAACAGCAACTGTGACATATCCAGATGGTTCTACAGAAACAGTGGAAGTTCCAGTGAATACATTACCGAAAAGTAAAGTACCAAGGATTGCGAAAGAAAACCAAGATCCAACAAGTGGAAATGTAACATATAAAGTAACAGACCCAGACGGAAACAACTATCCAGAAGGATCAAAAGTAACAATCAATGGAAACGACTACCCAGTAGCAGCGGACGGAACAGTAACAGTACCAAACGACAAATTACCAGAAGCGAAAACAAATGAAACGCCAAAAGTAAAAGAAGATGGAAAACTACCGAAAGCAGGAAACGAAGTAGAAGTACCAGCGAAACTAGTAGATAGTAAAGTACCAAGGATTGCGAAAGAAAACCAAGATCCAACAAGTGGAAATGTAACATATAAAGTAACAGACCCAGACGGAAACAACTATCCAGAAGGATCAAAAGTAACAATCAATGGAAACGACT
>NZ_JBSMTP010000030.1:0-1126 GCF_053758945.1 Gemella parahaemolysans | reverse complement strand
GCGATATTTGGTGGTACAGGAATTTCTACCTGTTGTCCATCGGCTTCACCATTCGGCTTCACCTTAGGTCCCGACTTACCCAGAGCGGACGAGCCTTCCTCTGGAAACCTTAGTCATTCGGTGGATAGGATTCTCACCTATCTTTCGCTACTCACACCGGCATTCTCACTTCTAACCTCTCCACCTCGCCTTACAGCTCGGCTTCTACGATGTTAGAACGCTCTCCTACCATATAACATTAGTTATATCCGCAGCTTCGGTTGTATGTTTAGCCCCGGTACATTTTCGGCGCGATGTCACTCGACCAGTGAGCTATTACGCACTCTTTAAATGGTGGCTGCTTCTAAGCCAACATCCTGGTTGTCTGTGCATCATCACATCCTTTTCCACTTAACATACAATTTGGGACCTTAGCTGGCGGTCTGGGCTGTTTCCCTTTCGACTACGAACCTTATCACCCGCAGTCTGACTCCCGTTGATATTTATCTGGCATTCGGAGTTTGTCTGAATTCGGTAACCCGGGATGGGCCCCTAGTCCAAACAGTGCTCTACCTCCAGTAAACTCACAACGAGGCTAGCCCTAAAGCTATTTCGGAGAGAACCAGCTATTTCCAAGTTCGATTGGAATTTCTCCGCTACCCACAGCTCATCCAAACACTTTTCAACGTGTCCTGGTTCGGTCCTCCATTCAGTGTTACCTAAACTTCAACCTGGCCATGGGTAGATCACTTGGTTTCGGGTCTACTCCATCATACTATTTCGCCCTATTAAGACTCGCTTTCGCTTCGGCTCCATGTCTTCCACTTAACCTCGCATGATAAAGTAACTCGCCGGTTCATTCTACAAAAGGCACGCCATCACCCACAAGGGGCTCTGACTACTTGTAAGCACACGGTTTCAGGTTCTCTTTCACTCCCCTCCCGGGGTTCTTTTCACCTTTCCCTCACGGTACTGGTTCACTATCGGTCACTAGGTAGTATTTAGCCTTACCAGATGGTCCTGGTAGATTCCGACGGAATTCCTCGTGTTCCGCCGTACTCAGGTGCTCTCTCACGCCAACTCAGTATTTCGTATACAGGACTTTTACCTTCTACGGTCTAACTTTCCAGCTAGTTCTACTATACTT